>UQTA01000063.1 GCA_900543885.1 uncultured Clostridium sp. | reverse complement strand
CCATGAAAGACCAGGGATACCGCACTGTAGCTATGCACCCATATCCAGGAGAAAACTGGAACAGGAATGCCTGTTATGCCAATATGGGATTTGATGAGTTCTTAGATGGGGAATATTTTAAGGGCAGTGAGCAGCTGCGTTATTATACCAGTGATCAGGGAGATTTTGAAAAACTGATCCAGGTAGTAGAAGAAAAAGAAGATCCCCAGGAAAAACTGTTTTTATTTAATGTTACCATGCAGAACCATGGTGGCTATGAGGGGACTTTTGATGAGTTTGATCAGACTGTGTGGCTGACTGGTGATATGGAAGGAAAATATCCAAAAGCAGATCAGTATCTGTCTTTGGTAAAGCGCTCAGATGATGCGTTTGCTTATCTGTTGGATTATTTCAGTCACAGTGACGAACCGACTATGATCGTGATGTTCGGTGATCATCAGCCAAGTGTGGAAGATGAATTTTTTGATGAAATATATGGAACTCCAAGCAGCGAAGTACCTGTAAAGGACCGACTGATGTGGTACGAGACCCCATTTGTTATCTGGACCAATTATGATCAGCCATCCAAAGACATGGGAAAGCTGGGAGCAGTGTATCTGTCTTCCTATGTACTGAAGCTGGCAGGTCTTGATATGCCTTTATACAACCAGTTCCTTCTTAATATGTCCCAGACTTATCCGGTTCTTCACTTCCTGGGATTTTATGATAAAGAAGGAAATTATCAGTCCTGGTCAGAGGCAGAATCAGAAGATAATCCAAACAGGAAGCAGGTCTTAGATTATGAGACTATGGCGTATGATCACAGTATAGACAATTATAAAGACAGCACGTTATTTACCGTGAGGGAAAAGCATGACGATACGGAAGAATAAAATAATTAAAAGCTGGCAGAAGATGCTCTTCTTGTTTTCTGTGTTGATTTTGCCCAACGTGATATGGTTCAGGAAACACTGACGCAGTGCAATATAGATGGGCTGATACCACGTCCGTTTTTCCTGTCGAATCTGGAAACTGCCATTGCCAGAGTCCGCAGCGATGCAGCACCTGAAACAGATGGCTTATCTGTTTTAAATGGAATGAAATTCCTCTGTGCGGAAGATAATAGCTTAAATGCTGAAATACTAGAAGGTATTTTGAACCTGTATGGGGCTTCCTGTACAATCTGTCCAGACGGAGAAGAGATCGTAAAAGCTTTTGAAAATGTAAAACCAGGAGAATAAGATGCGATTCTTATGGATATCCAGATGCCTCATATGAATGGATATGAAGCTGCACAGGCCATTTGAAACAGTGCAAATCCTTTGGGACGTACCATTCCTATTATTGCTATGACTGCCAATGCTTTTTCAGATGATGTACAGCACAGTCTTGCAGCCGGGATGGATGCTCATGTATCAAAGCCGATTGATATGGCGGTGCTGGAAAAAACCTTGCGGGATGTTTACAGATAAAAAGGTCATGCTGAAAATAGGCGGTTTGCCGGCTGCTGTTTATGGGAATAGCACCGGGCAAGCCGCCTTTGCATAATATGTAAATAAGAATATGCGGGGTGGCTTTTTTTGAAAACTTTTCCAAAACCACTATCCCACGGAGAAGAAAAGCTGTATCTGAAACGCTGCAAAGAAGGCGACCAGACCGCCAGAAATATGCTGATCGAACACAACATGCGTCTGGTAGCCCATGTGGTAAAAAAGTATCAATGTCCGGACTATGATACAGAGGATCTGCTTTCGGCCGGGACCATCGGGCTGATCAAAGCAGTGAATACTTTTGATGCAGATAAAGGATCCAGACTGGCCACTTATGCGGCCCGATGTGTAGAAAATGCTATCCTCACACAAAAGCATGATCAGATAGTAGGTAACAGTGGCTTCCGGGTCGGAAATGGGAATTGAAATCCGGTTTGCCAGAGTAACCCGGTGATTTTCGGATACATCTGTTACAAAACAGGGCAGAGAAGGACAGGCTTTTTTTGTTTGCGTATTTATGATCTTTTGGAAGGGCGAACATCAGGGTTTCACTTCCCCATTTTTATTCAAACTTAATTTATTCTTAGTTCGTTCAAACAGAGTCAATCCCAGATCTTCTTCCAGTTTTTTAATATTTCTGCTCAGCGCAGGCTGTGACAGATGCAGGATCTCAGCTGCTTCTGACAAAGTGCCGGTTTGCACAAAGATTACGAATCTTGGGGCATTAAAGATTGTACTGTAAGCAAAGAATTTTATTTTATACCTTGTATTTATCATGGGATTTTCTTTGCTGAAAGGTCTGGTGGTCAATTTTGTGATTTAACGGTAAAACGGAATTGCAATTGCTGCTAATAGAAAGAATTTGGTACAGCGGGAGTTGCAGGAAAGTAGTCAGCAGAGTTATACTATAATCCGTCTTATACAAAAATGGAGCATTGAAAAATCAAACGTTCATACAACAAAGATGAAAAAGATGGAACAGGCTTCATAAGTAAAGAAGCGAATAAGAGACGGAGGAAAGAACTTTGAAGCATAAAGAATTACTTGAAAAACTGACCCTGGAAGAAAAGGCGGCTTTGTTAAGTGGTAAAACAGTTTGGCAGACGAGGGACATCCCCCGTCTGTCTATTCCTTCCATTTTTCTTTCAGATGGTCCTCACGGAATCAGAAAACAGGCAGGAACAGGAGATCATCTGGGTTTAAATGAATCTTTAAAAGCAACTTGTTTTCCTACGGCAGCTGCCATTGCAAATAGCTGGGATCCGGTTTTAGGCGAGGAGATCGGAAAAGCTTTAGGAGAAGAAGCTGCGGCTCAGGATGTAGATATTGTATTAGGACCTGGATTAAATATAAAAAGAAGTCCTCTTTGTGGAAGAAATTTTGAATATTTTTCAGAGGATCCTTATTTATCCGGTAAAATGGCTGCGGCTTATATAAGAGGCATACAAAGTCAGGATGTTTATGCATGCCCCAAACATTTTGCAGTAAACAGCCAGGAAAAACGACGTATGGCCATGGATGCAGTGGTAGATGAAAGAACTCTTCGGGAAATCTATCTGACGGGCTTTGAAATTGCTGTAAAAGAAGGAAATGCCAGGGCCATCATGACCAGCTATAACCAGGTAAATGAGGCTTATGCAAATGAAAATAAAGAATTGCTTGTAGATATTCTGCGAAATGAATGGGGCTTTGACGGACTGGTAGTTACAGACTGGGGTGGATCCAATGATCATGTTGAAGGGGTTCGCTGCCAGTCTGACCTGGAAATGCCGGCGCCTGGACTGGATTCAGCAAGAGAATTGCTGAGGGCGGTGAAAGAAGGGCGGATCTCACAGGAGGAACTGGATCTTTGCGTCGATCAGGTGCTGACAGCGGTTTGCGACTTAAGTGAAAAGAAAAGATCTGGAGAAAAGGGCTTTGATCCAAAAACCCATCATGAGCTTGCAAAAAAAGCAGCAGCGCAGAGCGCGGTGCTTCTTAAAAATGAGGAAGAAATCCTTCCGTTAAAAGGGAAAATGAAGGTAGCTTTAATTGGTGATTTTGCTTTTCAGCCGCGTTATCAGGGAGCTGGATCTTCCATGGTAAATCCATTTGAAGTAGAATCTATGGAAAAGATGATCCATCAGTACGATCTTTGTGTAGTAGGAATGTCCCGTGGTTATTTACGAAATGGAAACGCAGATGCAGCCCTGGAAAAAGAGGCATTAGAGCTTGCAGCAAAGGCGGAGGTTGTTCTTTACTGCTTTGGTCTGGATGAAATCAGCGAATCAGAAGGATTGGACCGTGGGCATATGCGGATTCCGCAGAATCAGATCAATCTGCTTGGAGAACTGGTAAAGGTGAATCCAAATCTGGTGGGAGTTTTAAGCGCCGGATCCAGCGTGGAAATGCCATGGCAGCATTGCCTGAAAGCTATTTTACATGGGTATCTGGGAGGTCAGGCAAGCGCAGGAGCTGTTTTGGATATTCTGACAGGAATCATTAATCCATCGGGACGTTTGGCAGAAACATATCCTCTGCGCTATGAGGATACGCCTACATTCCGGTATTTTCCGGCTTCAGAACGTACCAGTGAATACAGAGAGGGACTTTTTGTAGGTTATCGTTATTACGACACCAGCATTGTCAGATTTCAGTATCCCTTTGGATATGGCCTTTCTTATACGGAATTTACATATTCCGGATTGAAAGTTGACCAGGAAGGTGTCCGGTTTACGATCACCAATACAGGAAAAAGGGACGGAGCAGAAACAGCCCAGCTTTATATCGGTTTTCCGGATTCAGCTGTTTTTCGTCCGCAAAAAGAATTAAAAGGGTTCCAGAAAGTTTTCTTAAAAGCAGGAGAAAGCAAAAGTGTAAAAATTCCTTTTGATGATAAGACGTTTCGCTATTGGAATGTAAAAACAAAACACTGGGAGATCGAGGAAGGGGAATATCTGGTTATGGTAGGCGCCTGTGTGGCAGATATCCGGTTGTCAGGAAAATTGTTTGTGAACGGTACAACAAAGGAAATACCATACCAAAAAGAGCAGCTTCCTTCCTATTACAGCGGACTTATCAATAAAGTGGACGCATCGGAATTTGAAGTACTTTTGGGGCATCCGATCCCTGATGGAAGATGGAGCGGAGAGCTGGGGATCAATGATGCGATCTGTCAGCTGTATTATGCAAAAAGCGGTCTGGCCCGTTTTGTTTACCGGATTTTAACAGATAAAAAGAAAAAAAGTGAAGAAAATGGAAAACCAGATTTGAACATTTTGTTTATTTACAATATGCCATTTCGGGCCATTGCAAAAATGACAGGCGGAGGAGTGAGCATGGAAATGGTTTACGGAATAGTAGATATGGTAAATGGACATATTTTTACAGGTTTAAAAAAGCTGGTTAAAGGATATTTCAGCAATCAGAAGGAAAATAAGGCATATGAAAAATTACTTGCCGGAAAGGAGCAGCGCTTATGATAAAAGCAAAAGAATGGATCAAAAACCATCCAGATCTGTGGGAATTTATTTTATTTAACCTGCTTTCAAATGTGGCTACGATCGTAAATTTTGTTGTAATGTGGTTTTGCACGGGATTTATTTTTTCATCCATGGCTCAGACGCCTTTTCAGTTTTTTATTTTCCGGTATACACAAGTAGAAAGTGACCTGGGATTATGCGGATTTTTAAGTTTCCTTGCAGCAACGGCAGCAGCACAGGCTGTAAACTTTTATGTACAGAAAAATTATGTGTTCCGGTCTAATGCAGCTTTTGCCCAGGCTGTGCCAAGATATGTGTGCCTGGCTGTTATCCTGGTGATCGTATCAGCAGCGCTTCCGGCCTACAGTCAGGCATTTTTCAGTCATTTGGGCTTTATTCCCCAGGCTTTGATCCCCACCTTGGCCAATGGGGTTAATATTGTTGTACAGGTTGCAATGAGCTATCCTGCAATGAAATTCTGGATCATGCCAGGTTCAAAAAAGTCCTGATTTTTTGACTGCAGATATGACAGCATCTATAAGCTGGATTTTTTGCAGGGTGGGACAGTCCAGAGTTTGCAAAAACTGCTCCACAGCATCAGCATGTGCATAAGCAGTCTGTATCGCCAGTTTGGATTTGCCTTCGTCTGTTTGAGGAAAATATACGATCAGAGGAATATCTGGTTGTTTTCGGGAAATAGTCAGTCACCTCCTTGTGTAGCAATATATGAAGTAATAAACTTGTCTTAGTATTACCCATCGATCAAAGAAAAAAGATGAAGATTGATTTAATGTCATAGGATGTTAGTAATAATAGCTGAAAAGGTGGGAATTACCCCGGATGCGTGAAAATGCACAGGGTATATATGACTGAAAGAAAGGTATTTATTGCTGTTTACTCCCGAAAATCAAAATTTACCGGAAAAGGGGAAAGCATAGAAAACCAGATAGAACTATGCAGAGAGTACATTCGTATCCAGAAAGGAGAAGAGGCGGTTAAAAATATTGTTGTATACGAAGATGAGGGATTTTCAGGTGGGAACCTGAACCGGCCGGGCTTTAAGAAAATGATGACTGCAGCGAGAAACAGGGAACTGTCGGAGATCATTGTATACCGTCTGGACCGGATCAGCCGCAACATCGGGGACTTTTCAGGACTGATCGAAGAACTTTCACGACTGGGGATCGCGTTTGTGTCGATCCGTGAGCAGTTTGATACAGCAACGCCTATGGGAAGAGCCATGATGTATATTGCCTCTGTTTTCTCACAATTAGAGAGAGAAACGATTGCGGAACGTATCCGTGACAACATGCATGAACTTGCGAAAACAGGGCGATGGCTGGGAGGAGTTACACCTCTTGGATATAGGTCAGAAGCTGTTAACAAGGTTTGCGTAGATGGAAAAACAAGAAAAATCTGTAAATTAAAGGCTGTAAAAGAAGAGCAGGATCTGGTTTTGCTGATTTTTCAGCTTTATATGAAATATGATTCACTGACAGCAGTAGAAGCAGAGCTGATGCGTCAGGAAATCAAAACCAGGAAAGGAAAATATTTTACACGCTTTTCCATAAAGGGGATTTTGCAAAATCCGGTTTATATGGCGGCAGATCTGGATGCGTATCAGTATTTTACTGACAGGAAGGCAGATCTGTGGGGGAAAAAAGAAAGCTTTGATGGGATCCATGGAATGATAGCGTATAACCGGACGGATCAGGAAAAGGGACGTACAACCATAAATCGTCCGGTAGATCAATGGATCATTACAGTCGGAGAACATTTAGGATTGATTTCAGGAAGAAACTGGGTTCGGGTACAAAATTCCCTGGAGCGAAACAAGTTAAAAAATCATCGGAAACCGCAGATGAATGAGGCACTCCTTACAGGAATTTTATATTGCAGCTGCCATAGTAAAATGTATCCTAAACTTACAGACCGGAAAAACCATGATGGGAAACAGGTGTATACTTACATCTGTAAATCCAAGGAAAGAAGTCATAGAAAGTTGTGTGAAGTGAAAAATGTGAGCGGCAATGCGCTGGATATGGCGGTTTGGGAAGAAATAAAGAAACTGTCAGGTGATCCTGAAACCTTTGTCAGATTGTTAAAGGAAATCAGAAAATTCTATATGGAAAATCAGGGGGAACAGGATCAAAATCTTCGCATTCAGAAAAAGAACAAAGAAGAACAGGAAGCAAAAATGGAAAGGCTGATTGATTCGCTGGCGGATCTGAAAGAAGAGGAGGCCCGGCGGCTGGTTGAAAAACGGATCAAGAGGCTGGGAGAAGAGATACAAAAGACCAAGGCGCAGATCCGAAGATCAGAGAGTCTGGTTTCCTGTCACACATTTGATTGCGAAGATAGGAATGCGCTTTGCAAAAAGATGTGTGAATGGAAAGAAATGGCAGATCAGGCATCTGCGGCTCAAAAGAGAGAATGCCTCCGGCAATTAATCCAGAAGGTCATATGGAACGGTTCAAATGCCCGGGTGGTGCTGGCTGGAGATCAGGAAAAGATGAATGGGAGTGAGGATAGCAAATGAGATCCTTATGGTTCTCAGAGCAGGCAAAAAAAGGGCAAAAGAGGTATCTTTGTTTGAACCCATTGGCACGGATAAGGATGGGGAAACAGTCAGCCTGGTGGATGTGATCGAAATGGAAAATCCCAGGACGATTGACCAGCTGATTTTAGATCAGGATATTAAAGAATTATATGAAGCTTATGAAGCATGCCTTACAGAAAGCGAAAAGCAGGTGATCGCCATGCGTTATGGTCTGTTCAGGGGAAAAGAGCATACCCAGAGGGAGGTTGCTGCAGTTTTGGGAATCTCGCGGTCTTATGTAAGCAGGATCGAAAAAAGGGCCATTGGGAAAATGCGGGATGTATTTGAACAACATAAGGTCATAGATAAAATAGTTAATAGATAATCATAACAAGAAAGAAAAAATGTGCATTGTTATTATGGGAAATTAACGGTATACTATTAACAATAGAAGTCTCAGAGACTTTCTTGGAAGAAAGATGTAAGAAACAAGGAGGATAATGAAATGGCTATTTTAGTGACCGGAGGAGCCGGATATATTGGAAGTCATACTTGTGTAGAACTGTTAAATGCAGGATATGATGTAGTAGTGGCAGATAATCTTTATAATTCCAGTAAAAAGGCATTAGACAGAGTGGAGCAGATCACAGGTAAGAAACTGAAATTTTATGAGGCAGACCTGCTTGACCAGCCAAAAGTGAAAGAGATCTTTGACAATGAAAAGATCGAGGCTGTCATTCATTTTGCAGGTTTAAAAGCAGTAGGAGAATCCGTTCACAAACCTCTGGAATATTATAACAATAACATTACAGGCACTTTGATCCTCTGTGATGAGATGAGAAAACATGATGTCAAGAATATTGTATTCAGTTCTTCTGCAACTGTTTATGGAGATCCGGCTGAGATACCGATCACTGAAAAGTGTCCGAAGGGCGAGATCACCAATCCTTATGGACGGACAAAGGGAATGTTAGAGCAGATCCTTACAGACCTGCATACAGCAGATCCGGAATGGAACGTAGTTCTCCTTCGTTATTTTAATCCGATCGGTGCTCATGAGAGTGGTCTTATTGGCGAAGATCCAAAGGGTATCCCTAACAACCTGGTACCATATATTGCACAGGTTGCCATTGGAAAGCTGGATCATTTAAACGTATTTGGTGATGATTATGACACTCCGGATGGAACAGGCGTCAGAGATTATATTCATGTAGTAGATCTGGCGAAAGGTCATGTAAAGGCTATGAAGAAGCTGGAAGCCAGAGAGGGCGTCAGCATTTACAACCTGGGAACCGGTGTTGGCTATAGCGTATTAGATGTTCTCCACGCATATGAAAAAGCCTGCGGCAAGACTTTGAAATACGAGATAAAACCTCGCAGAGACGGAGATATCGCAACCTGCTACTCTGACTGTACCAAGGCAAAAGAAGAGCTTGGCTGGACAGCAGAAAAGGGAATCGAAGAAATGTGTGCAGATTCCTGGAAATGGCAGAGCATGAACCCAAATGGATATAGAGACTAACAAATTTAAGGAAGTCCCCGGTTTCTATTGTGCAAAGTAATAAGCAGTGGTAGTGACTTGACTTTAAGCACGGCAGTAAGGTGTAAAATACACAGTGCTGCTGTGCTTTTTTGTATTCTTTTTAACAGAGAACAAATGTTCGAAAAATGGTTGCATTTGCAGTGCGGGTATGATAAAATAAGTACAAACGAATGTTCTGGTGGTGATACGATGCTGATACAGGAGAACCTTACCATAGAGGAAAAACTGAAAATACTTACGGATGCAGCGAAATATGACGTTGCCTGTACATCCAGTGGGGTAGAGAGGAAAGGAAAAAAAGGGCATCTGGGGAATTCTTCAGAAGCAGGTATCTGTCACAGTTTTGCAGCGGACGGAAGATGTATTTCACTGTTAAAGATCCTTTTTACCAATCAGTGTATTTATGACTGCAAATATTGTGTAAATCGCTGCAGCAATGATACATTGCGGACTGCCTTTACCCCAGATGAAGTCTGTACGCTTACTATGGAATTTTATAGAAGAAATTATATCGAGGGTCTGTTTTTAAGCTCCGGTATTCTTTCTACTGCCGATCATACCATGGAACTGATCTATGAGACTCTTTATAAACTGCGGAATGTATATCATTTTAATGGCTATATCCATGTAAAATCAATACCAGGTGCGTCGGGGGAACTGGTAGAGCGTCTGGGTTTTCTGGCAGATCGTATGAGCATTAATCTGGAACTGCCTACAGCTGCCGGACTGCGGGAACTGGCGCCAGGAAAGACCAGAGAAAAGATTTTGTCCCCTATGCGCCAGGTGCAGCAGGGAATTGCATTGTCTGGACGTTTGCTGGGGTATGACAGAGGATACAGAAAGCTATATCCATCCGAACGCGCAGGATTTGCAGGAGGTGCATCCCTTATACGACCGGAATTAACCCAAAAGGATTCGCTCCTGCTTTCTAACAGAACAGATCATTCCGTGCCGGCACTTACAGAACGCAAGTATGGAACAAAAGCATTTGTACCTGCCGGACAGAGTACGCAGATGATCGTAGGTGCCACTCCGGAAAATGATTTTCAGATGCTTTCTGTTACCCAGGCTCTTTACCGCAATTTTGGCTTAAAACGAGTTTTTTATTCTGCGTATGTTCCTGTTAATGACGACAGTCACCTGCCGTCTTTGCCGGGAGGTCCGCCTCTTTTAAGGGAGCACAGGCTTTATCAGGCCGACTGGCTATTGCGTTTCTATGGATTTAAGGCAGAAGAACTTCTTTCTGAAAAAAGACCTAACTTCAATCTGTTTTTGGATCCGAAGTGTGACTGGGCATTGCAGAATCTGAAAGATTTTCCAGTAGAGATCAATAAAGCTTCTTACGAACAGCTTCTTCGCGTGCCGGGAGTGGGAGTAAAATCAGCCAGGAGGATCATTGCTGCCAGAAAACAGGGAAAACTGGATTTTGATGGTTTAAAGCGGATGGGTGTAGTCTTAAAGCGGGCCAGGTATTTTATTACCTGTTCCGGAAAAATGGAAATTTCTTTTAGAATGGATGAAGATTCCATTACCAGTGCTCTTATAGGGGATGAGAGGCGAAAAGTATGGGATATAGAAAACAGAGACAGCTACAGGCAGTTATCTTTGTTTGATGATATGCATCTGGAAGAAGAAAAGACCGCCGGGTTTAAAGAACAGCTGGTAAAGGAAGCAGTCAGGAGCGCAGTATTTGGACAGATGTAAAAGTAAGATAAAACGTCTTTAACGGAGGAAAGAGCAGGGAAAAAAGATATGACCGTTTTTTTGTGCGAACCTACATATGAGGGAATACTGAGCTGTATTTATGATGCGGGAATGAGTAAGATCCCGCAGAATGAATTGAGGCTGGAGATAAAAAACAGCGGCCAGGATACAGAATTATTTGCTGTATACAGGGAGTGCAGTCCTGACGCTGAAAAGGTGCAAAAAGTGATCGGAACAGTATGCAGGCGGTTAAATTCCGGCATTTTGGAACAGCTGTATGCAGCCTGTCTCAGCCAGGATGTTCTGCGGGCAGATAAAATGTACCGGTATTTGAAAGTATTGTTTTTGCATGGTGCAGCTGCGGCTGATCAGCTTCAGATCCCTGCTGTCCATGAAGTGTTTAAATTGTGCCGCAGTGTATACAACGAAAAACACCAGTTCATTGAATTTCTGCGCTTTTCACAGATGGATGAGAGATTTTTAGCAGGTAAGATACAGCCGAAAAATGACATTTTAGAGCTGATCGCGCCTTATTTTGCAGATCGTCTGCCAGAGGAAAACTGGTTGATCTGTGATGTGGGAAGAGGAAAAGCTGCAGTTCATGAAAAAGGCAAAAAATGGCTGTTGGCAGAGCTTTCCAGAGAAGAACTGGAAAAACTGAAAACAGAAAAGGAAGAGAAAGAGTGGGAAAAACTCTGGAAAACCTTTTTTACAACGATCGCAATTGAACAGAGAAAAAATCCGGACTGTCAGAGAAATCATCTGCCTTTGCGTTTCCGCCTTCTTATGACAGAATTTGCAGCAGTCCAGCCTTGTGGGGATTTAGAACCCAAGGTGCGTTGAAAACTTCTTGCCTGCAGCAAACGGGCAAGAAGATGCAAGGCTGAACGATAATCAGGGCTACTGCCAGGATTTCCTTGCTTTGGTTAAAATGTGCTTGCAATTTGTGCTCTTCTTGGATACACTGAAATTGTCTTTTATTCAAAGCTGTCACGTTAATGAATGGCAGCAATTTAAGATTTTGATTCTGATCGATCTAACTATTTTATTTACTCTATTTTATTTATTCTTTTTTATTTCCAACAGCAATAATATGACAGCGAAAAAAGTGTATTTATCTGTCAAGTGAGAGCAGAAAGGAGCATGGTCTATGTTTACGCAGATAAACAGCGCCGGGATTCATGGAATGGAAGGTTTTCTGGTGTCTGTAGAAGCAGATGTATCCAACGGACTGCCTGGATTCTCCATTTCCGGGCAGCTGGCATTGGAGGTAAGAGAGGCGCAGGAACGGGTCAGAACTGCGCTGAAAAATTCAAACTTTCAGCTTCCGGCTAAGAAGATCACAGTGAATCTGTCACCGGCAGGAAGCAAAAAAGAGGGAACAGCTTTTGATCTTCCCATAGCAGCTGCAGTTTTAGGGGCTTTTGGGCTGCTGGAAGCGGAAAAGTTAAAAGATTCTCTTTTGATCGGAGAACTGGGACTGGATGGAAGTGTAAAACCGGTAAGAGGTGTACTGATCCTTGTGTCGACTGCAAAGAAATTAGGATTTCGCAGATGCTTTTTACCAGTTTCTAATGTGGCAGAAGGGGCTTTGATTGAAGGGATCCAGATTGCAGGGGTCAAGTCTTTGAAACATTTGCAAGATTTATTGTCACATGACCATTTGGAAGAAATAAGCAGAGAACAACAACAGGAAACAATAAGTGATCATAAAGTTGAAACAAATGATCCCTTTGATTTTAGAGAAATATGCGGACAGAGTGTTTTGCGGCGGGCAGCAGAGGTAGCAGCAGCCGGAAGACACGGCCTTTTAATGTGCGGAAGTGCCGGGACAGGGAAAACCATGGTGGCCAAACGTATCCCAACCATTCTTCCGGCCCTTTCCTGGGAAGAAAATATAGAAATTTCAAAGATATATAGCTTATGTGGTCTGCTTCCGGCAGGACAGCCTTTGCTTTCTCACAGACCATTTCGCAGCCCCCACCATACCATTTCTCCTCAGGGACTTACAGGGGGTGGAAAAGTGCCAAAACCAGGAGAATTGTCGCTTGCAAGCGGCGGGGTATTATTTTTAGATGAACTTCCTCATTTCAGCAGGGGAGCCATAGAGGCACTGAGGGAGCCTTTGGAAGAACATCGTATCACAATAAGCCGTGTGTCAGGCAGTTATGAGTTTCCGGCCGATTTTCTCATTATCGGAGCCATGAACCCCTGCCCCTGCGGTTTCTTCCCAGATCGGAGCAGATGCACCTGTACGCCTATGCAGATACAAAACTATCTGAACCGGCTTTCAAGACCTATTTTAGAGCGGTTTGATATCTGTGTGGAAGCAGCGCCAGTTACATTTTCAGAATTAGAAGATCAAAATATGGAAAATGAGGATTCTGCTGCGATACGAAGCCGTGTAGAAAAAGCGGTGAAAATACAGGCACATCGTTTTCAGGGAACCAATGTACGTACTAACAGCTGTATGGGGCAGAGAGAGATTCAAAGTTTTTGTAAACTAAAAGGGGCGGAACGACGTTTTGCAAGACGCGTATATGAGGCAAGAGGGATGAGTGCCAGAGGTTATCACAGGGTATTAAAAACTGCAAGAACCATTGCTGATCTGGATGGAGAAGAATGGATCCAGAAGGAACATTTATCAGAAGCCTTTGGTTACAGGGCGTTGGAGGAACGGATATGGGGAAAGAAGCATTAGAAAAGGTATTTTTGTATTGGCTGTGTCACCTGCCGTCTGCAGGTGCGCTGCAGATACGTCTCATTGGGGAAGAAGCAGGTGGTTTTAGAGAAGCATATTATATAGAAGGAACACAATTGTGGAAAAAAGGGATCTTAAAAAAAGAGACCGATGCCCATCGATTTGATGATTGGAAAAAGGAATTTTCCAGACTGGAAGAAGAATATTATAGATTAAGTGAGAAAGGGATCTGCTTTATCACACCTTTGGATGAAATGTATCCAAGCCGTTTGTATTCTGTATACGATTATCCTATGGGGCTTTATGTAAAGGGAAACCTTCCACAGGAAGATAAAGCTACTGCCGCAGTGATCGGAGCCAGAAACTGTACTGCCTATGGGAGAGAAGCAGCTAACTATATGGCAAGAGAATTGGCTGCAGCCGGAATTCAGATCATCAGCGGAATGGCGTTGGGAATTGATGGCGCAGGCCATGAAGGAGCTTTAAATGGCGGAGGAATGACATATGCAGTCCTTGGATGCGGAGTGGATCAGTGTTATCCAAGAAGTAATTATGAATTATACGAAACGATTCCTTTTCACGGTGGGCTGATTTCAGAGTATGCCTTAAAAACTCCCCCTTTGCCCAGAAACTTTCCCATACGCAACCGTATTATCAGCGGTCTTTCAGATGTTATCCTGGTTATAGAGGCGAAAGAGAAAAGCGGATCGCTTATTACTGCACAGTCAGGATTAGAGCAGGGAAAAGAAATATATGCCCTTCCGGGACGGATCACGGATGCTTTAAGCACGGGCTGCAATCAGTTGATCGCAGAGGGCGCGCAGGTTCTTTTTTCGCCGGAAATGGTCCTTGAAAATCTGGGAATTTCTGTAAAAGCAAAGGAAAAGCTTTCTGAAAAAAAGCAGAAGGGACTTGCAAAGAAAGAAAAAATGGTGTATAGTTGCCTAGATTCCGAACCGCGCCATATAGAGGAAATCGCATCAAAGACAGGACTGTCTGTCAGTCAGTCGATGGATGCACTTCTGGAATTAGAACTTGGCGGATATGCTGTGAGAACAGCGGGGCTTTATTATACAAAAAAACTGTTTTAAAGGTCTGCTGTGATTTACAGATGCATATAGCCATTTATAGAAATAAATGTTACAGTTCAGCCTTGCATCTTCTTGCCCGCTTGCAGCGGACAAGAAGCTTTGGGCGTCTGCCTTATGAAGATTTAGGGTCAAAAGCACTTATGAAAACAAGTTTTCAATGTATTTTTGACACTAAATCTTCGCAAGGCTGAACTGTAACAAATGAATAAAAAGTCCTGAGAGAAGAAACAAGATCATTGGGGATATGGCGCATAAATAAAGGAACAGGAATAAGGAGTTTACAATGGCGAATCATCTGGTAATCGTAGAGTCACCTGCAAAAGTGAAGACCATAAAAAAGTTTTTAGGAAGCAATTATGAAGTAGACGCTTCTGGCGGTCATGTTAGAGATCTGCCTAAAAGTCAGTTAGGCTTTGACCCGGAACACGACTACGAACCAAAATATATTACGATCAGAGGAAAAGGCGATGTACTTGCAAAACTGCGCAAGGAAGTGAAAAAAGCAGATAAGATCTATCTGGCAACGGACCCTGACCGTGAAGGAGAGGCAATTTCCTGGCACTTGATGAAGGCTTTGAAACTGGATGAGCTTAAAAATAAACAGGTATACCGTATCAGCTTTAACGAGATCACGAAAAATGCAGTAAAGGCATCTTTAAAATCTCCAAGAGAACTGGATATGAATCTGGTTAATGCCCAGCAGACCAGACGTATGTTAGACCGTATGGTAGGTTATCGTATCAGTCCTCTTTTATGGGCAAAGGTAAAAAGAGGCTTAAGTGCGGGCCGTGTGCAGTCAGTAGCACTGCGGATGATCTGTGACAGGGAAGATGAGATCAATGCATTTATTCCGGAAGAATACTGGAACCTGGACGCAATGTTAAATATTGCAGGAAGCAAGAAGCCTCTGGATGCGAAATACTATGGCCTGGCTGGTGAAGAGGGCGTAAAGGGCAGCAAAACGGTGATCCACAGCAAGGAAGAACTGGATGCTGTTTTAAAGGATTTAGAAAATGTCAGCTATGTGGCAGATGAAGTGAAAAAGGGTGAACGTATTAAAAAGGCACCGATCCCCTTTACTACCAGTACTTTACAGCAGGAAGCTTCTAAGGCATTAAACTTCTCTACCCAGAAGACCATGCGTATCGCCCAGCAGCTGTATGAAGGTGTTGAGGTGAAAGGTCATGGAACCATTGGTCTGATCACCTATCTGCGTACAGATTCTACCCGTGTAGCAGATGAGGCAGATGCAGCAGCTCGTTCTTTCGTAAAAGAACATTATGGCGATAATTATGTGGCAGAAGGAGAAGCTTCTGCTAAAAATACAGGAAAGATCCAGGACGCACATGAAGCCATCCGTCCTACAGATATTTCACTGACTCCGGTTATGGTAAAAGAATCTCTTCCAAGAGATCTTTTCCGCCTGTATCAGCTGATCTGGAAGCGTTTTACAGCCAGCCGTATGGCTCCGGCTGTATATGAAACTACTTCTGTAAAGATCCATGCAGGAAAACATATATTTACCACTTCAGCCTCCCGACTTTCTTTTGACGGTTTTATGTCTGTTTACGTAGCTTCTGATGACGAAGAAGAGAAGAAGCAGGTGATCGGAGCTATTGAAAGCGGAATGGAATTAAAACTGGAAGAGCTTCAGCCAAGCCAGCATTTTACACAGCCGCCAGCTCATTATACAGAGGCTTCTCTGGTAAAAGCAATGGAAGAGCAGGGAATCGGACGCCCAAGTACCTATGCACCTACGATCACAACTATTATTGCCAGACGTTATGTTGCAAAGGAAAATAAAAACCTTTATGTAACAGAACTGGGTGAAGTAGTAAACCGTATTATGAAAAAGTCCTTCCCAAGTATTGTGGACTTAAGTTTTACGGCAAATATGGAAACTCTGTTAGACCGTGTGGCAGACGGTACGGTAGCATGGAAGACGATTATCCGAAACTTCTATCCAGATCTGGATGAGGCAGTAAATGTTGCACAGAAGGAACTGGAGTCTGTTAAGATCGAAGATGAAGTGACAGATGAGATCTGCGACCAGTGCGGACGTCATATGGTAGTAAAATACGGTCCACATGGAAAGTTCCTTGCATGTCCTGGTTTCCCGGAATGCAAGAATACAAAACCTTATCTGGAAAAGATAGGGGTACCTTGTCCGAAGTGCGGAAAAGAAGTAGTACGCAAAAAAACCAAGAAAGGCCGCTTGTACTATGGCTGTGAGGCAAATCCGGACTGTGATTTCATGTCCTGGCAGAAGCCGTCTACGCTGAAGTGCCCGAAATGTGGTTCCTATATGGTAGAGAAAGGAAATAAACTTCTCTGTGCCAATGAAAGCTGCGGATACCGTATGGATAAGCCGTCAGAAGAGCAGAAATAACAGAATAATGGCTGTTTGATCCTCATAAACAGCTGGAATGCCTGTACAGGAAAGCGTTCTTGTACAGGCATTTTTTACCTTGTCTTTTTTATTTTCGGAAAAACATGAAATCTTCAAAAAACTATTGTTATTGGACAAAAATTGTGCTAAAATTCAATTATTAGTAAGGTATATTTGTAGAGTGTACCATTGAGATAAGGAGGGTTTTAGTCATGAGCGTTCAGTTGTTGGACAAAACAAGAAAAATCAACAAGCTATTGCATAACAACAATTCCCATAAAGTTGTTTTCAATGACATCTGCAAAGTGTTAAGTGAAATTTTGTTATCCAATATCCTTGTTATCAGCAAGAAGGGCAAAGTACTTGGTGTAAGCATCTGGCCCGGGGTGGATGAGATTGAAGAACTGATTGAAGATCAGGTGGGTGGTTATGTAGATAAAATGTTGAATGAACGTCTGCTCAGTGTATTATCTACAAAGGAAAATGTAAACCTTGCAACTCTTGGATTTGCAGAAGAAAATGTAAAGAAATATCAGGCTATCATTACACCGATCGATATTGCAGGTGAAAGACTGGGAACATTATTTATTTATAAATCTGACAGTCAGTACGATATTGATGATATTATTTTAAGTGAATATGGCACTACGGTAGTAGGACTGGAGATGATGCGTTCCGTAAATGAGGAGAATGCGGAAGAAACACGTAAAGTGCAGATCGTAAAATCAGCAATTAGCACACTTTCTTTTTCTGAACTGGAAGCAATTATCCACATTTTTGAAGAGCTGGATGGAAATGAAGGGATACTGGTTGCCAGCCAGATCGCTGACAGAGTGGGAATCACCCGTTCGGTTATCGTCAATGCACTGCGTCAATTTGAAAGCGCAGGTGTGAACGAATCTCGTTCTTCTGGTATGCAGGGTACCT
>UQTA01000062.1 GCA_900543885.1 uncultured Clostridium sp. | reverse complement strand
ATACGCAGGTAGTAAGACCCCTTGAAGACGACAAGGTAGATAGGTCAGAGGTGGAAGTGCGGTGACGCATGAAGCTGACTGATACTAATCGGTCGAGGGCTTGACCAATAAGGTCTGAGAGAGCGACAGAAGATTTGCGGAGGAAGCCGTTGAAAGCTTGCTTTCATAAGGCTGGATCCGGAAAGCTTCAGGCATTGGCGAAGCCAATGACATGAATAAAACCGCAAGGTTTTATGAATGAGTCGCCAGGTTATGGAACAAAAGGTTGTAGATATTCGGTAGTTCAATATGTGGTTTTGAAGGTACGTAAAAAAATAAAAATTGTGCTTGCAAAAATAAAAAAAGTATAGTATAATATACCAGTCAGCGCAATTGATATTCCTCGATAGCTCAGTCGGTAGAGCAAACGGCTGTTAACCGTTGGGTCGTAGGTTCGAGTCCTACTCGGGGAGTTTAGTGGAAGTCATGGCGACCACTATAAAATATGGCCCCATGGTCAAGCGGTTAAGACATCGCCCTTTCACGGCGGTAACACGAGTTCGAATCTCGTTGGGGTCATTTGAACTAAGGTTCACACATCATGCCGATGTGGCTCAATTGGCAGAGCAGCTGATTTGTAATCAGCAGGTTATCGGTTCGAGTCCGATCATCGGCTTTACTGCTTAGCAGCAGGTACGAATATAGTTCGGACCTTTAGCTCAGTTGGTTAGAGCAACCGGCTCATAACCGGTCGGTCCTGGGTTCAAGTCCCCGAAGGTCCACTCTTCCTGAACTGAGGTTTTTAAGGAACTATATTAATTTATATGGCCCGGTGGCTCAGCTGGTTAGAGCGCCGCCCTGTCACGGCGGAGGTCGACGGTTCGATCCCGTTCCGGGTCGTTTGCATTTTATGCAAAACAACTTATACAAGTTGGGGTCTTAGCTCAGCTGGGAGAGCATCTGCCTTACAAGCAGAGGGTCACAGGTTCGAGCCCTGTAGGCCCCATTTGTTATATGCGGGTGTGGTGGAATAGGCAGACACAAGGGACTTAAAATCCCTCGGACTTATCATCCGTGCCGGTTCAAGTCCGGCCACCCGCATTAAGATGAAAACCGATCTCTTATATATAAGGGAGCGGTTTTTTCTAAATTATGCGGGTATGGCGGAATTGGCAGACGCGCCAGATTTAGGTTCTGGTTCGAGAGAGTGCAGGTTCAAGTCCTGTTACCCGCATTAAATAAGGCTTTTCAAGAGGATTGACTCTTTGAAAGGTCTTATTTTTTTTTAGTAGGAATGTATGTTAAACATATTTAAGAAAGGACATTGACAAATGGCAACGGAGGAAAAGAGAATTTTGAAAATGGCCTATCTACTTTTGCAGTCAAACGGATACTTAAAAGCAGGAGACCTTGCTAGAGAATTAAATTTATCTGAGCGGACAATAAAAAATGATATAGAACATTTGAGAGTTTTTCTAAAAGAATGTGGCTGCACCTTGGATTCTGTTCGCGGTAAAGGGTATATTTTGCAGATTGATGAACCAGATCAGTTTGCGAAGATTAGGGAATGGCTGAATATTTTATTCAATAATGTAGAAAACAATACAAGGGAGAGACTTTCTTATCAACTGGCAAGAGCAATCATGTGCCGTCAGGCTACAGATGAGGATGGGTATTTTTTATTGGATGAATTGGCAGCGCAGTTATATTGTTCTTCCAGCACAGTAAAGAAGAAAATGACATGGGTCAGGGAATTTCTTAAATCATTTGGAATTTCTCTGATAAGCCGCCCTGGTCATGGGATGAAACTATGCGGTGATGAATTTAGCCAGAGGCTTTGTATGCTGGAATTGTATGAAAATCATTTTCGGATCCGCGTAGTAGCATTTAATGATCAGGTGTATGAGCGCGCTTTTAGAGATCGTGGAGATAAGGATAAAGTACGCAAAACAGTGCTGGATACGATACGTGCATCTGAAAATGAATTGTTTGATACATATATCAACCGTTTAGTAGATTATGTGCTTTTGTTGAGAAATCGGATACAGTCAGGAAATCTGATTGAAGCGGATTCTGAGCGGTGGTCAGTTTACAGAAAAAAGCTGCCTTTATCAAAAGAATGGACACTGGCCGTGAAGTTGCTTGAAAATCTGAAAAATATTTCAGGATATTTACAGGATATTTCAAATGTGGAAGGTGAAATTGCAGCGCTGGCAGCCTTGTTTTTAATGTGGGGAGACTGGGAGCAGATGCCAGAACTGAAAAAGCGTTTTTCTATTTTTTATACGAAAGCAAAAAATCTTACAGAGCAGGTGGTAGAAAACTTAAAAGAACAGTGGAAGGTTCCGGATGAAATATCAAACTCTCAATTAGTAACTGCTTTGATTCCAGATATGCTTCGATTGCTGTTTCAGAAAAACTTTGGGTATGCAGATTGCTTTATGCTTGGCAACAGTATTTCGGAAAATGCGATTAAAAGATCCCCCTTTGTGCTCGCATTGGCAGACAGTATTGGGGAGTTTTTGAGCCATAAAGCAGATTTAAAGATCAATGAGTATAATACACAGCTTTTAGGTGTCAGTTTATATAAAATACTCAATGTTATTGATTATCCTTATGTTCCAAGAAAAATATTGCTTTGTGCTAGAAATGGGAAATCCAGTGCGCAGATTATTGCAAAAGATATAGTACGACGGTTGGGAGACTGGTGGATCGGGAAAATGGAGATATATCCTTTTTACGATGCGAGAAAGCTGCCTGTGGAAAATTATGACTGGGTGATCGGCAGCTTTAATAGTTATGCATATCATTATACGTGGTCGTATCTGTATGTACATGCAATGATGACTCCGGAAGATATAGAGCAGGTACGTAGGCAGGTACTGTTAAGTGGGTATGATTTGTTCTATAGTGCCCAACAATTAAAGTGGGATGAACTGGCTGTTCATAGAGATTTCTCTATTTATGGGATTCAGAGTATTTTTCAGCTGCTTTCATACCAATGGGGCAAAGATATAAATTCTAAAGAAGTATTGAACCAGTTTTTTATGGATCCCAGACATTTAAGAGTCCGCAATCAGCTTCTTTGTGTGATTGTTCCGTCTGAATATACAGAAAAACGGATATTTGATCTGTATTTCTTAAAAAAAGGATTGGAATATGAAGAAGAAATGGTACGGGCAGTTTTATTTATTGCCATTGATTTTCAGGAATCAATTGTTTCAATGCGTTTTTTGGAAAATGGGATCCGGTATCTCCAGGATGATTTTGAACAATTGTCACCAAAACTGACGACTGCATCTGTGATGGAAGTGTTAATAGATGGTGTCCGTAAAAGACTATAGATACCACAATCTGCATGAATGTAAGGGCAAAAACGAACTTTTCTCATGTTATAATGCACAAATGAAAATGGAAGATTTCCCGATGGGATATATAATAATACTATATCAAAACTAAGGAGGGAGTTATATGATACAAAGTGGTTTGATTTGTGCGTTAGTATGGATCCTGATGCAGGGTACCGACCGTCTCTTAGGATGGCAGACTTTACAACGTCCGATCGTAACAGCAACAGTGACTGGTTTTCTTCTAGGAGATATTAGAACCGGTATGATTATGGCAGCTTCTCTGGAGGCAATCTTTATGGGAATTTCTGCTATCGGTGGTTCTATTCCTTCAGATGCCTGTGCCAGCAGTATTATAGCAGTTGCGTATACGATCCTGACAGGAGCAGATGTTGAAACAGGACTTGCTCTTGCAATGCCAATTGGTACATTAATGGGGTCAGCAAATGAAATGTGGAAGCCGGTTCTTGCAGCACTTGCTCCATATTGGGAGAAAATGGCTGGAAGCGGCAAAGAAAAATCTTATCGTACACAGGTTATGTTGTGTGGATATTTTGTGGATCGTCTGCCTCAGGCGATTATCATGTTTGCAGCAATTGCTTTTGGCGTAAGCAGCCTGGAACATGTAATGAATAATATGCCTGCATTTATCATGTCAGGTTTATCAGCGTCCAGTTCTATGATGACTGGTATTGGATTTGCAATCCTGCTTTCTATGATCTGGAATAAAGAAATCGGCTGTTTCTTCTTCCTGGGATATGTATTAAGCAAATATATGTCACTTCCAACCGTTGCAATCGCAATTATCGCAGCTGTGATTGCAATCACCTATTTCTGCAATGAGAAAAAGATTAACGATGTTCTTAAGATTGCAGAAAAGAGCGGTGCATCTTCATCTGTAGGAGAGGAGGACTTATTCTAATGGCTAAAGAAACAAATTATACACCACAAGAGAAAAAAACATTAAGAAAAATGTTCTGGAATTCAGGCCTGGTTTTCTGTGGATTTAATATGGTAAAGATGGAAGGCAATGCATTTGCGCTGACCATGGAACCGGCATTAGATGAATTGTATGACGATAAGAAAGAAAAAGCAGAGGCAATGCGCCGTCACAATGGCTTTTTTAATACCCATGCAGTATTTTTATCTTTGATTGCAGGTATTTCTTATGCATTGGAACGTCAGAAAAAAGAGACAGGCGCAGTGGATGATGATACCATTGAAAGCATTAAAGTAGCTCTTATGGGACCAACAGCAGGTATTGGAGATGCATTTTTCTTTAACTGCTTAAGAGTTATTGCAGCAGGTATTGCAATCGGTCTTTGCAGTCAGGCTAATTTCCTGGGTGTTCTGTTATTTATCCTGATTTATGGATGCTCCCAGATCGCAGCACGTTGGTATCTTTTGAGAGCTGGCTACAAGTATGGAACATCTTTTATTGATACGGTATTTAATTCCGGTCTGATGCAGTCTTTAACAAAAGCCGCAGGTGTTATGGGTATTACCATGGTAGGCGCTATGGTAGCTTCTTCTGTAAACGTAAAGCTGGCCTGGACGATCAATGTTGGTGAGGCATCTGTAGTTGTACTGGATATACTGGATTCCATTATCCCGGGTCTTTTATCCATCGTTCTGGTATTTGTGCTTATGAAACTGATTAAAAAGGGATACAAGCCGCTTACTCTGGTGTTTGGCATTCTGATCCTCTCTATTGTATTAGCATTTTTAGGAATTTTCTAAAGAAAGCTTGGAGGCCGCGTAATGAGTAGAAAAACATGGAAGTCAGAACGGATACTAACAGAAAACGGATTCGTAAACGGCTATATCACTATTTGCGATGATAAGATTGAAAAGATTACAACGGAATGGGACGGAGAATACGAAGATCTTGGAAAGGTGGATATTTTTCCTGGTATTATAGATGTTCACAATCATGGATTTGGTGGATGGTCCATGACAGATCCATGTACAGATGAAGATGTATTAGGATATGTAAAAGCACTTGCATCTATCGGTATTACCGGGATTCTTCCAACAGCAAAAGAAGATGCTTTTGAAGCAATTGTCCGTGTAATGGATCAGGTTTATGAGGGAGCAGTGATCTATGGTATTCACAGCGAAGGTCCTTTCTGGGCGCGGGGCGGTGAAAAAACAGTAGGTCTGACCTGGCCGGCACCGGATGTGGAAGAAACAGAACGTCTGATCCAAAAAACTCATGGAAAAATGAAAGTGATGGCGATTGCGCCAGAACTTCCGGGAGCATATGATGTCATTCGATGTCTCCATGAGCATCAGATTAAAGTAGCATGCTGCCATACAGCAGCGTATGCGGAAGATATTTATGAAGCCAAGAGAGTGGCCGGATTTGATATTGCGACCCATCTTGGCAATGGAATGAGGGGAATTCATCATAGAAATGTAGGTGCATTGGGTGCACTGCTGTTATTAGACAATATTTATTATGAAGTCATTACCGATCTAAACCATATATGTCCAGATATGTTAAGGATCATGTTTAAACTGCAGCCATACAGCAAGTTCTGTTTAATTTCGGATTCTAATTTTATCGCAGGGCTTCCAACGGGTACATATATCCGGTATGGACGTGAAAATTATGCAGATGAAAAAGGACTGATCTTAAATTCAGATGGCCGTATCTGTGGAAGCGGAAGCTGGGTACTGCGAAATATTAAACAGTTGGTAACAAAAGTTGGAGTTCCTGTGGAACAGGCATTTTACATGGCATCGATTAATCCGGCCCGGTATTTGGGAATTGATGGGGAGACAGGTTCCCTGCAGTCTGGAAAACGTGCCGATATGATCTTTGTAAATGATGATTTTGTTTGTGAACGTACTTTTGTAGGCGGTAAGGAAGTTTATAATAAAAACGTAGATACACCGGATAAAATATTCAACACAGAGGCGCTGAAGGCAAAGGTAAATTAGAAAAAGGAAGGATATGTTTTTATGATCAAATTATTTCGTATTGATGAACGTCTGATCCATGGTCAGATTGCGATTAAATGGTCCCGTCACACAGGTGTAGACAGCATAGTAGTAGCAAATGATCATGCAGCTGCCAATGTAATGATTCAGAAATCATTAAAAATGGCAGCACCTCCAGGAATCAAGACAGTTATTAAATCAATTGATGACGCAATCAAGACTTTAAATGATCCAAGATGTGAGCCATTAAAGGTACTTGTACTGGTAAACAGTCCGGAAGATGCACTTAAAATGGCAAAACAGGTAAAAGGCATTCCATTTATTAATGTAGGAAATTATGGCAGAGTGGCGCCGAAAAAAGAGGGAAAAGAAAGAAAACGCTTTGACAACAATCTGTATTGCGATACAGATGAAGAAGCAACATTCCGTGAACTGATGGCGACAGGGCTGGAATGCATTTGTCAGACTACCCCGGAAGAGATTGCAATTCCGTTAAAGAAACTGATTCAGTAAAGATGGGGGTGTATTGCAATGAAACTTATTATTCAGTCAGATGACCTTGGAATCACAGAAGCTGTCAGCTGTGGCATTGCCCGTGCAGCAAGAGAGGGAGCAATTACCTGTACAGGATTGTTTTCTAATATGCCTGCAGCACCATTTGCAGTAGAACTGATGAAGCCTTATCCGCAGATCTGCCTGGGGGAGGATATTAATCTGGTTGCAGGGCGCCCTTGTGCAGATCCAGAAAAAGTACCATCTCTGGTACAGAAAAATGGTTTATTTCTGACTTCTGGCATGCACTGGGCCATTGATCAGAAAGATGGTGATCAGAACCATGTTAAATATGAAGATTGTCTGACAGAAACAGAGGCACAGGTTCTAAGGTTTAAGGAATTGACAGGAAAGTTTCCGGAATATCTCCATGGACATTCCTACAGTACTCCGGCAACCTGGGCTGCAATGGAAGCAATAGGAAGAAAATACAGTATCCCCTTGGTGAAGGAGATGCACAAACGATTTGGAATCATAAGACCTTCTAGAAACTGGAATAAAAAGCCATTTCCACTGGAGGATCAGATCAAGGCAGATTTGACAGAATGTGTGATTGGAGATCAGGAATTTCTGAACAATCCGATTAGCTTTTTGGGAACGCACTGTGGTTACGTAGATCATGAACTTTTCCAGGTAAGTACTTATACTCTGATTCGTAATCAGGATCTGGCAGCTGTTACCAGTGAACGGTTTAAACAATGGATTCAGGAAAATAATATTGAACTGATCAGCTATCGGGATCTGAAAGGAATGTAATAGTATGACAAAATTTTTTCTGTCTTCTCATGGACATCTTGCAAGTGGTTTAGCAAGTTCTTTGGATATTCTGTTAGGAGGCCATGATAAAGTAACCGTATTTGATGCTTATGTGGATGAGAAATCTTTAAATGATGCATTGGATGCTTTTTTCCAGACTGTAGGGGAAGATGATCAGGTGATTCTTCTTTCAGATATGTATGGAGGAAGTGTCAACAGCACAATGTATACCTATCTGGAACACCCAAATACTACGCTGATAGCAGGTGTAAACCTGGCGTTGGTGATCGGTCTGACGATTTTGGAAGGCGATATCAGCCGTGAAATGCTGGAATCTGTGATTGAGCAGTCAAAAGATGCGATTCGGATCGTAAATCTGGAAGAAAGCGAAACAACACAAGAAGACGACCTGTTTTGAGGATCTGCAGATAGTAGATAAAATCAAATAACAGATAAAATCCAAAGAATAATAACATGGGTCATAAAATGGACTGTCAGTACTATGACGGTCCATTTTATGATCCGTTCTGCTTTTTTTATGCCTAAATTTTATAAAAATAGTGCTTTACATTCCTGAGATTTAGTGGGATAATAGCTGAGCGGTCGAGAAAGACCAGGTAATATAATGAGCATATTATATAAGATAGTCTAATAAACAAATTGTCAAAATAACGCCCAATAGTGGCTGTTGTCTGAATTCTTTTATTTTCTATTTTTCCCTTTTCAAGAACAGATTTTTGTAGTAGTATAGTACTTGGCACTAGATATAGTGAGTGTGGTTTGAAAAACAACAATATTTTGTGCATGAGTGAGGGATAGTAATGAGTGTTGAAGTAAAAACGAATGTAATTAAACGTAATGGTGAAGAGGTCCATTTTAATTCTCAGAAGATCGTGAATGCAGTGCATAAGGCGAATGAAGAAGTGGACAGGCTGCATCAGATGAACGACTTTCAGATAAGAGCGATTGCGGACAGCATTGCTCATAAGGTTCAGGAGTCAACTCATGCTGTAAATGTGGAAGATATTCAGGACATGGTGGAAACTGGCATCATGGCTATGAGGGGGTATGAAGTAGCGCAGAAGTATGTGCGTTATCGCTACAAGAGGGAATTGACCCGTAAGTCAAATACAACGGACAATGGGATCTTATCACTTCTTGACAATATTAACGAAGAGGTAAATCAGGAAAACTCCAATAAGAATCCGGTGATCAACTCTACTCAGCGTGATTATATGGCTGGAGAAGTGAGCAAGGATCTTTCCCGCCGTGTGCTTCTTCCAGAGAAGATCGTAAGAGCCCATGAGGAAGGAATCATTCATTTTCATGATACCGATTATTTTGCTCAGAGAGAGCATAACTGTGATCTGATTAATCTGGAAGATATGCTCCAGAATGGTACGGTTATCAGTGAGACATTGATCGAAAAGCCACATAGCTTTTTTACTGCGTGTAATGTAACCACTCAGATTGTTGCTCAGGTAGCCAGCAATCAGTATGGCGGACAGTCTTTTACTCTGGCACATCTGGCTCCATTTGTGGATATCAGCAGAAAGAAAATCCGTAGAAATGTGATCGAAGAGAGAAAAGAATGTGGGGAATCTCTGGACGAAGCGATTATTGATAAGGTGACAGAGCGCAGACTGAGAGATGAAGTTAAAAGTGGTATCCAGACGATCCAGTATCAGCTGATCACATTAATGACATGCAATGGTCAGGCTCCGTTTGTAACTGTATTTATGTATCTGGATGAAGTACCGGAAGGCCAGACACGTAAAGACCTTGCAATGATCATCGAAGAAGTCATGGTACAGCGTATGCAGGGCGTAAAGAATGAAAAGGGTGTATGGATCACACCGGCGTTCCCAAAGCTGATCTATGTGCTGGATGAGGATAATATTTCTGAGGATGCTCCATACTGGTATCTGACTGAGTTAGCTGCTAAGTGTACTGCCAAACGTATGGTACCGGATTATATTTCTGCAAAAATCATGAAGGAATTAAAGCAGGGAGATGTTTATCCGTGTATGGGATGTCGTTCCTTCCTGACAGTAGAGGATTCCCAGAGAAATGCAGATGGAAGTCATAAATATTATGGTCGTTTCAATCAGGGTGTTGTTACGATCAATCTGGTAGATGTAGCATGTTCTTCTGAGGGCGATATGGACCGTTTCTGGGAGATTTTGGATGAGCGCTTGGAATTATGTCATGAGGCTCTCAGATGCCGCCATGAACGCCTTTTAGGTACGATTTCCGATGTTGCTCCGATTCTGTGGCAGAATGGTGCGCTGGCAAGACTGAAAAAGGGAGAGAAGATCGACCGGCTTTTATTTAATGGATATTCTACTATTTCACTGGGATATGCGGGACTGTATGAAATGTGCATGAGAATGCTTGGAAAGTCACATACAGATCCAGAGGCACGTCCATTTGCATTAAAGGTAATGCAGCGTCTGAATGATAAATGCAAAGAATGGAAAGAAGCAGAGAATATCAGCTATTCTGTATATGGAACTCCTATGGAGTCTACTACTTATAAGTTTGCAAAATGCCTTCAGAAGCGCTTTGGCATTATTCCGGGAGTAACTGACAAGAATTACATTACGAACAGTTACCATGTACACGTATCTGAGAAGATTGACGCGTTCAGCAAGCTGAAATTTGAGTCTGATTTCCAGAAACTGTCACCAGGCGGCGCTGTAAGCTATGTGGAAGTTCCTAATATGCAGAACAATATTCCGGCGGTGCTTTCTGTTATGAAGTTTATTTATAATAATATCATGTATGCGGAGCTAAATACAAAGAGCGATTACTGCGAATGCTGCGGTTATGACGGGGAAATGATCATCAAAGATGATGAGTCCGGCAAACTGGTCTGGGAGTGCCCGAATTGCGGAAACAAAGATCAGAATAAGATGTTCGTAGCCAGAAGAACCTGCGGATATATTGGCACACAGTTCTGGAATCAGGGAAGGACACAGGAGATCCGGGACAGAGTGCTGCACCTGTAAAATTGAATTTTGAGTCATGTAACATCTTATCCCGAAATTTTTTCCGGGAAATAAGCAAATCTTTTCACATAATCCGAAAGCTATAATTTTTAAAGAGAAGTCTCAGAAGAAATTCCGGGGCTTCTTTTTTCTTGCTTTAATATTTTTATTGAGAATTTTGTCAAAAAAATATCAATTGGCACTATGCACAAAACATTTTCTTATGTATAATTGATTATATGTGAAATGTACAAAAGGAGGGTTACAATGCTAGATACATCTTATTATGAAAAGACAGACCAGATCATTTCGCAGTACAGCTGTGAGGAGAAGTCATTGATCCCTATTATCCAGGGAATCCAGGAAGAGTATCGTTATCTGCCGCCGGAGCTTCTGACCTATGTTGCGGGGAAACTGGGAATTTCAGAGGCCAAGGCTTATAGTGTAGCAAGCTTTTATGAGAATTTTTCTTTTGAGGCTAAGGGAAAATACGTGATCAAGGTGTGTGATGGAACTGCCTGTCATGTGCGCAAATCTATCCCGATCCTAGAGGGACTTTACAAGGAGCTGGGGCTTGGAAAGAAGAAGCATACTACGGATGACCAGTTGTTTACAGTAGAAACGGTCTCATGTTTAGGAGCCTGCGGACTGGCGCCTGCTGTAATGGTCAATGATGAAGTGCATCCGAAAATGACACCGGAGAAAATGAGTGAGCTGATCGCAAAATTGCGGGAGGATGAGAAGGTATGAGGATAGAGAACAGAATGCAGCTCCAATTGTGGAGAGAAGAATGTAAAGAGAAGCGTCAGAAGGAAAACTGCCGGATCCTCATCTGTGGCGGAACAGGATGTCTTGCAGGCGGCTCTGATAAGATATATGCCCGCTTAAAGGAAATGACAGCCCACATGGATCACGTATCTGTAAAAATCGGGGAAGAAATTGCCCATGTGGGACTTAAGATGAGCGGATGTCATGGATTTTGCGAAATGGGACCGCTGGTGCGTATTGAGCCGTATAATTACCTGTATCTGAAAGTAAAGCTGGAGGATTGTGAGGAGATATTTGAGAAGACGATCCTTCATGGAGAACCGGTTACAAGGCTGATGTATGAGGACAATGGCCGTGTTTATGAAACTCAGGAAGAGATTCCGTTTTATGCGAAACAGACCCGCCTTGTGCTGAAAAATTGCGGACATATTGATGCAGAGCACATTGAAGATGCCATAGCAGTGGGAGCTTATAAGGCATTTGAAAAAGCTGTATTTGAGATGACGCCGGAGGCAGTGATAAAGACAGTGACAGATGCAGGGCTTCGGGGACGAGGCGGCGCTGGTTTCCCGGCTGGGAAAAAATGGACTCAGGTGGCAAGCCAGAAGGAAAAAGTGCGCTATGTGGTATGTAACGGTGATGAAGGTGATCCTGGTGCATTTATGGACCGAAGTGTTATGGAAGGTGATCCACACCGCATGATCGAAGGCATGATGTTAGCAGCTTATGCAGTAGGTGCTCAGGAAGGTTATATTTATGTCCGGGCAGAATATCCGCTGGCTGTGCGCAGACTGCAGATCGCCATTGCCCAGGCAGAAGAAAAAGGATTGTTAGGTGATAATATCCTTGGAACAGGCTTTAATTTCAAACTGCATATCAACCGGGGTGCAGGAGCCTTTGTATGCGGTGAAGGATCCGCCCTGACAGCTTCTATTGAAGGCAAGAGGGGTATGCCAAGAGTAAAACCGCCAAGAACAGTAGAACAGGGATTATGGGGAAAGCCTACTGTATTAAATAACGTGGAAACATATGCCAATGTGCCTATGATCATTAAAAACGGTGCAAATTGGTACAGCCGTATTGGTACACCGCAAAGTCCAGGAACAAAGGCATTTGCCCTTACTGGCAATGTTAAAAATACCGGTCTGATCGAAGTCCCTATGGGAATTACTCTTCGGGAGATTATTTTTGATATTGGCGGAGGAATTAAGGATAATAAGAAGTTTAAAGCAGTACAGATCGGTGGTCCTTCCGGCGGTTGTCTGGTAGAATCCCAGTTAGACAGCAAGATGGATTTTGACTCTCTTTCAAAGATCGGAGCCATGATCGGTTCCGGCGGACTGGTTGTTATGGACGAGGATACCTGTATGGTAGAGGTAGCCCGGTTCTTTATGAATTTTACCCAGAGAGAAAGCTGCGGAAAATGTGTTCCATGCCGTGAGGGAACCAAGAGAATGTTAGAGATCCTGGAGCGCATTGTTGCTGGAAACGGAAAAATGAGTGATTTAGATGAACTGGAAGAGCTGGCAGATATGATCGAAAATACTGCCCTTTGCGGTCTTGGAAAGAGTGCGCCGAAACCGGTTATCAGTACCATTCATGCGTTCAGGAAGGAATACGAGGAGCATATTGCAGATAAAAAATGCCGCGCAGGTGTCTGTTCCGGGCTTCGGGTATTTAAGATCGATCCTGAAAAGTGCAAGGGATGCTCTAAGTGTGCAAGGAACTGCCCGGTAAGTGCCATTTCCGGAAAAGTGAAGTCACCATTTGTGATCGACAACGAAAAATGCGTTAAGTGCGGAAGCTGTATGGATAACTGTGCCTTTGGCGCTATCTATACGGAGTAGGGAGGATGGAAATTTATGGGAATTATGACGATTGACGGACAATCCATTGAATTTACAGATGAACCCAATGTATTGTCAGTAATAAGAAAAGCCGGGATTGACATCCCTACATTGTGCTATCATTCAGAATTATCTATTTATGGTGCCTGTCGTCTGTGTACAGTGGAAAATGACAAGGGGAAAACTTTTGCTTCCTGTTCTGAAAAGCCAAAGGATGGAATGGTAGTTTATACCAATACCCCAAGGCTGATGCGCTACCGGAAACTGATCCTGGAATTGCTTTTAGCGGCTCACTGCAGAGATTGTACAACCTGTATTAAGAGCGGTGAATGTCATTTACAGGAACTGGCCCACCGTATGGGAGTTCATGAGATACGCTTTGAGAATGTAAGGGAGCAGCAGCCTATTGATACCAGTTCACATGCCATTATCAGGGATCCGAATAAATGTATCCTTTGCGGTGACTGTGTAAGAATGTGCGACAATGTGCAGAATATCAATGCCATTGATTTTGCATACCGCGGAACAGAAGCCCAGGTAATGCCTGCTTTTAATAAAAAGATCGCGGAAACAGACTGTGTTGGCTGCGGTCAGTGCCGGGTTGTCTGTCCTACCGGTGCGATCAGTATCCGTACCAATATTGATGAGGTATGGGAAGCGCTGGCTGACAAGAATACGAAGGTGATCGCACAGATCGCTCCTGCGGTACGTGTGGCCATTGGAGATCATTTTGGCTATGCAAAAGGCGAAAATGTAATGGGTAAGCTGGTAGGCGTGCTTCATCGTCTGGGCTTTGACGAAGTGTATGATACTTCTTATGGAGCGGACCTGACAGTTGTAGAGGAATCCAAGGAATTTATTGAGCGTTTTACTTCCGGACAGAAAATGCCATTGTTTACTTCCTGTTGTCCTGCATGGGTGAAATATTGTGAGACAAAATATCCGGAATTTGTTCCGAATCTGTCTACCTGCCGTTCGCCGCAGCAGATGTTTGGCGCCGTAGTCCGTGAATATTATAAAGATCCGGAAAAGAATGAAGGCAAGAAGATCGTATCGGTTTCCATCATGCCATGTACGGCAAAGAAAGAGGAGATCCTGCGGCCGGAATCCTTTACAAATGGTAAACAGGATGTGGATTATGTGCTGACTACCACAGAAGTAGTAAGAATGATCCGCAAATCCGGTATTGTATTTGATAAAGTAGAGATAGAGGCAGCAGATGTGCCCTTTGGAATTGGTTCCGGAAGCGGCGTGATCTTCGGTGTTACCGGCGGTGTGACAGAGGCAGTTCTTCGCAGATTGCAGCAGGGACACAGCAGAGTGGATATGGAAGCCATTAAAAAGAGCGGTGTCAGGGGGGATGAAGGCATTAAGACGCTGATTTATGACTATAATGGAAGAGAGATACGGGCAGCAGTGGTAAATGGTCTGGCAAATGCAGATAAACTGCTGCAGCAGATCAAAAATCATGAGGCAGAATATGATTTTGTGGAAGTGATGGCATGCCGCAGAGGCTGTATCATGGGAGGTGGCCAGCCGGTGAATGCAGGACCGAGAACCAGAAAGGCCAGAATGAAAGGCTTGTATGATACAGATGTAAATACCCAGATCAAGAAATCTAATGAGAATCCTATGATCCTTTCTCTGTATGATTCTTTGCTGAAGGGGAAGGAACATGAATTGCTGCATAGGAATTTTACAGGAAAATAAGCGTGTAGGTGCGTTGTCTGGCGCGTAAGTATGATAAAAGAGCGTCACTGCACACGGTAGGCACTTTTGGAACCGAAAGTGCCGTACGATAACGTGGTGGCAGCGGGAATTTGCCGTATTTAAATGCGAAGCCACGGCAAATTCCGTTGCTGGTCATGCAACGCATGAACAGTAATAAAAGAGCAGAGTCTGGAAGGAATTTTCAGGCTTTGCTTTTTGCTTGTGCAAAGAAATGATATGGTGTATACTATAAAAATAAATTTCTTGTTCAGATAGTTGATTATGAGCAGGCAGAGGAAGTGGATTGTCAATATTTTTTTGACCAGAAATGGGGAAATGACAGATGAATTATGGAAATATAAAGGAATGCGACATTGCAGATGGACCTGGGGTGAGAGTTACTTTGTTTGTCTCAGGCTGTCGTCATCATTGTAATGGATGTTTTAATTCAGAAACCTGGGATTTTCAGTATGGAGTTCCTTTTACAGAGGAAACGAAAGAAAAGATCCTGGAACTGTTAAAGCCAGGATATATTCAGGGCTTTACACTTCTTGGCGGAGAACCTTTTGAGCCGGAAAATCAGAAAGTACTTGTCCACCTTTTGAAAGAAATCAGGAATACTTATCCACAAAAAGATATCTGGTGTTACAGTGGATATCTATTAGACAAAGATATGCAGCCAGGTGGTGCTGTGTATACAGAGGATACGAAAGAGATGCTGCGCCAGATTGATGTACTGGTGGATGGGGAATTTGTGGAAGCCAAGAAAGATCTGACTCTGATCTTTCGGGGAAGTTCCAACCAGCGGATCATGTGCTTAAAAGATGGGGAGTTTGCAGGCATGTGGCAGAAATAGAAGATGACAACAGAATGGCTGCAAGTTGAAACAAAACAGGTGACAGATCCACTGTTATTGTCTAAAAAATGGCGCAAAACATGGATATTTTGTGAACAGGTAATCGTCAATGTTGCATTAAAAGAAAAGTTGAATTATAATAAAGCGTACGAAAACAGATAGTATGACCGGCTGATAAAGTGCAGGATCGATTCCTGCCGATGAAAGGAGAATGGGAAATGAGAAGACGTTTTGCGGTTGCAGCAGCAGCGCTGGCATTAAGTGCGGCTTTGACAGTTCCGGCTTATGCAGGAACATGGAAATATGTAAATGATCAGTGGAAATATCAGAGAGGTACCAACAAATTTGCGTATAATGAGTGGATTAAGGATAACGGAAAGTATTATTATATTGGAAATGACGGCATTATGAAGACCGGCTGGCAGCAGATCGATGGACAGTGGTACTATATGGATCAGACTGGTGTGATGCAGACTGGATGGTTTAAGAGTGAAGATGGAAAATGGTATTTCCTGTATCCAAATGGTGCTATGGCTGTAAAGACTGTGATCGATGGCAGAACCATTGGTGAAGATGGTGTGTGGGTTCCAAATGAGGGCGATACAGAGCCGACTAATACTATGGATCTGGAAAATGGTTATCTGGTACAGAACATGGAAGGAATTACAAAGAATGGTTATACCATTATTTCTTCCGGAAAAACATCAGCTGGTTCACGCTGGGGCAATGCCATCCGCTTAAAAGGCAAAGGAAGTTATGTTCAGTGTAATACAAACGGTGAATACAGATTGTTATCTGGTGTATTTGGACCTTCTTCCCAGTTTGACAGTGCAAATATGGCAAGAATTACAGTTTATGGTGATGATAATCAGGTATTGTATACATCACAGGATATCCATTACAATGAGAAGAATGTATATTTTGGTGTAGATGTATCCGGACAGAAGCAGATCCGTGTAGAAGTATCCCTGATCAAGGATAATGAGTGGGATGACCCGGTTATTTTATTTGATGGACTGTCGCTTTATAAATAAGAATAAAACAACCAGAAATCCAATAAAAAAGATCAAATAAACAGGATCAAGCAAATAGAAATAAAATAAACAAGCGTCTGCATTATAGTATAGCAGGCGCTTGTTTTGACATGGATATCTAAACGGACATGCCTGCTGACGCAGGCATCACCATTCATGAAAGCCGATTGCTCCGCACCTTTGGTGCTCCCGCAATCGTCGCCAGCATTCGCAATCCGCGCTATCGCGCTCCTTGCTCATACCGGCTTGCCCGTCCGATACCCGTGAATTCGCTCATGCAAGCATGGCTCATTCGCGGCTGCCGTCCGGGACTTTCATAGTAAAATGCACCAATAGCGCATTTGAAGATTTTTTGGATTTATCAGATCACATAATTGCTCCATTGTTCATCTGGCTGGACTAGGTCTGCAAGAGTGATATTGTCCAGATAATTATTGATCAGCTCATCTAATCCTCTCCACATAGGAAGGGTGCGGCAGCAGTCCATCCGTTCACAGGGAAACTCTTCAGAAGATTCAAGACAGGAAACGGGAGCAAGAGAACCTTCTGTAAGACGTAAGATACTGCCCACAGTGTACTGGTCCGGTGATTTGGTAAGCTTGTATCCGCCGCCTTTTCCGCGGACACCTGTAAGCATTTTATCTTTTACAAGGATCTTGATGATGCCCTCCAAGTATTTTTCTGAGATACCCTGGCGTCCGGCAGTTTCTTTTAACGGAATATATCCATCCGTCTGATGCTCTGCCAGGTCGATCATAATGCGCAGTGCATAACGTCCTTTTGTTGAAACTAACATAGTCATTCTCCATTTCTTATTATAAACCTATTATACAGCAAGGTTAGTGGCAGAGCAATGGGAATTGCAGTTTAATAGTAATGAAAATAACAGTTGACAAATACGTATATTATGTTTAGGATAACAAGCGGGAATCCTCGGTTATTCAATTGCCGAGATGAAAGCGTCTGAAACGCAAGCGAAAATCGAAAGTTTGTTCGGTTTTTGCTTGCGTTTCCTTCTGTATGATAGTATACTATGTGTATGAAAGAAAATTTAATACATTCAAGAACTTGCGTATACAACATCAACTACCATGTGGTATGGTCGGTGAAATATCGCAGGAAAATTTTATCAGCAGAGATTGAAACTTATCTAAAAGAACTGGTTCAGAAAATAGCATCCGATAAAGGTTTTACGGTTCATCTTTTTGAAGTTGGTGAAGGTGATCATATCCATTGCTTTGTGTCTGCACCGCCGAAAATGTCAGTGACTGATATTGTAAAGTATTTAAAAGGAATTACAGGAAGAAAACTCTTTGAAAAATATCCGGCGATCCGTCAGAAACTTTGGAAAGGTCAGCTTTGGAATCACTCATATTATGTAGAAACAATCGGCTCGGTATCGGAAGAAAATATCCGACGTTATATCG
>UQTA01000061.1 GCA_900543885.1 uncultured Clostridium sp. | reverse complement strand
GCGGAATGCGAATGGGGCTCTGCGGGTGGTTTGCAAGAATAAATAAAACAGAATATATGTTTGACACAGAAGCGGTTAGATGCTAATATAGTATTAGAAGGTGCTACCGATAGACGGTTAGCCCTGTGAATGATTGGTTAAAATAACCGCTCAGTCTGGCAGGACGTTTGGGCGGTTATTTTTGTGTCTTATCATTGCTCTTGGAACCAACGGTATAACCAAGAGCAAAGCAAGTAATACATAAGCTGATAATGGCTATAAAAAGCTCCGTTGTAAGCATAGGTAAATCCTCCTTTTCCAAGATTTCTGTAAAAACAGATTTCTATGTAATCAGAGGTCACAGTCCTCTGTAACAAGGACTAACCGCCTACCGTGTAGGGTAGCACCAAATGCATTATATCAAACATATGTTCTTAAGACAATAGGTATAATAAAAAGTAGGTATGCAGAGGATTAAAAAATGGGAATAGCTAAATTAGGAAATTATATAAAAGAGTATTCTGTACGCAATAAGATGAATGAAGAAATTCCTGTATACAGTGTAACAAATACGCAAGGATTTTGCCAAGATTATTTTGGTAAAGAAGTTGCTAGCAAAGATAAGACAACATATAAAATAGTACCATATGGGTGTTTTGCATATAATCCATCAAGAATTAATGTTGGTTCTGTTGATTGGCAAAGATATGAACAGAGAGTAATAGTTAGTCCTTTATATAATGTATTTTCTGTATCCTTAGAATTGGATCAACAATATTTATATTATTATTTAAAGAGTGATCCTACATTACAGCGAATAAAGCATGTTGCTACGGGCAGTGTTCGCGATAATCTTAAATTGGAAATGCTTTGTGAGTTCCCTATAACTATTCCAGAAATAGAAATACAAAAAGGAATAGTAAAAAGACTTGATATGTTGCAGCACATTATTACATTAAAAAAACAGGAATTGAATAAGCTGTCAGATTTAGTGAGCGCCCGATTTGTCGAGATGTTTGGGGATCTCACAAATCCGGAGTGCCTGTGGGATAAATATCAATTAGTAGAAGTTTGCGCAAATAAAGATGATATAAAATGTGGACCTTTTGGAACTCAATTAAATAAGGATGAGTATACAGAAGATGGGATTGCAGTATGGGAAATTCCGCAAATTAATGTAGCTTTTGAATCAAAACCATTACACTTTATAACGGAGAAAAAAGCGGAACAATTAAAAGCTTATACGATTATTCCTGGGGATATTGCTATGTCAAGAAAAGGAAATGTTGGAAAATGTGCAGTTTTTCCTAGAGAGTATCCACAAGGAATTATTCATTCGGATGTTTTACGAATCCGTGTAAATTCTCAATTAGTACATCCTATATTTATGATGTATCAATTTCATTTTAGCGAGTTTGTAACAAGACAGATAGAATTAGTTAGTTCTGGTGCGATTATGGCTGGGGTAAATGTAACAAAATTAAAACATATTTATGTACATGTACCACCACTCGAACTTCAAACCCAATTCGCTACCTTCGTTCAAGCCATCGACAAATACAAATCTGCATCTAAAAACTATTGCCGCTTAACAGCCTAGATACAGTATACTATACATAATTCAATATAATAAAAACACATATTCGGGAGGTATTAGATTATGACTAATTTCGATTTCCTGAAAGAAGAACCTAAATTTAAGGATTTTGCAGATGTAGCAATTTCAGCAGAAAAGATATATCCAATTGATGAAGCGGCATCTGTTTTAAACTGCCGCAGAGCCATGGAATTTGCTGTAAAATGGATGTATTCTGTGGACGGTTCTCTTATTATGCCATGGGATGATAAATTAGTCAGCTTAATGAATACAGATGAGTTTAGGGATATTGTTGATGCTGATATGTGGAAACGTATGGATTTCATACGAAAAGCAGGAAATATTGCTGCCCATGCAGGAAAGAAGATAAACAAGGAACAGGCCAAGCTTTGTCTGGAAAACCTGTTTATTTTCATGGATTTTATTGCCTATTGTTATGGGAATACCTATAATCCACACGCATTTGACGCAGCACTGTTAAATCATGAAGAATATATGTCATTGCCGGATGACCCTTCCCAGCTGGATCTAAAAGAATTGTTAAAGGAAAATGAAGCTTTAAAATCAGAATTAACAGCACGACGGGAAAACCAGCAGCCTACCTATGTATCAAAACCCCTTGATATATCGGAATATGAAACCAGAAAACTTTATATTGATACAATGCTTCAGGATGCAGGATGGACAGAAGGAAAAAACTGGCTGAATGAAGTGAAACTGCCGGGAATGCCTAATAAGAGCAAAAACGGTTACGCAGACTATGTTTTATATGGTAATGACGGCCGTGCGCTGGCAGTCATTGAAGCCAAACGCAGTTGTGCGGATGTAAGCCAGGGGCGCCAGCAGGCAAAATTATATGCGGATATTATCGAAAAACAGCAGGGACAGCGTCCAGTGGTATTTTTAACCAATGGTTTTGAAACACGTATTATTGACAACATATATCCGGAGCGTAAGGTAGCCGCTATTTATTCCCAGCGGGATCTGGAAAAATGGTTTAATCTCCAGAAATCCAGAACGAGTTTAGCCAATATTATTGTCAATAAAAAGATTGCCGGAAGATATTACCAGGAGGCTGCCATCAAGTCCGTTTGCGAAAGTTTTGATAAAAAGAACCGGAGAAAAGCACTTTTGGTTATGGCAACGGGATCAGGAAAAACAAGAACGGTTATTGAATTGGTAGATATCCTGCTGCAGCATGGATGGATAAAGAACATTTTGTTTCTGGCAGATCGTACCAGCCTTGTGACACAGGCGAAAAGAAGCTTTGTAAATATGCTGCCGGAATTAGCGGTTACAAATTTATGCGAAGAAAAGAACAATTTTGCGGCTCATTGCGTATTTTCTACCTATCAGACTATGATGAAGTGCATTGATTCTGTGTGTGATGATGAAGGAAGACTATTCACCTGCGGTCACTTTGATCTGCTGATTTGCGATGAAGCTCACCGGTCTATTTATAATAAATACAAGGACATTTTTAACTATTTTGACGCGCCGTTAATTGGTCTCACAGCGACTCCAAAAGACGAAATAGACAAAAATACCTATGAAATATTTGATCTGCAAAGTGGTATGCCTACTTATGGTTATGAACTGGCCCAGGCAGTAAAAGACGGATATCTTGTAGATTATATGTCCGTAGAAACAAAACTTAAATTCCTGGAAAAGGGTATCATATATGATGAACTTTCTGCCGAAGATAAAGAGGCTTATGAGAACACATTTGGAGATACAGAAGAGGAGATGCCGGAAAGGATCAGTTCCTCAGCTTTAAATAACTGGGTTTTTAATAAGGATACCATTCGCCAGGTACTCCATATTTTAATGACGCAGGGGCTAAAAGTCGATTATGGGAATAAAATTGGCAAGACAATTATTTTTGCAAAGAATCACCGTCATGCAGAAGAAATATTGAAAGTATTCAACAAAGAATATTCCCATTTAAAAGATTATGCAGCAGTGATCGATAATCAAATAAAATATGCGCAAAAAGCAATTGATGACTTCTCTGATCCGAAAAAATTGCCTCAGATAGCCATTTCTGTGGATATGCTAGATACAGGAATTGATGTCCCAGAAATATTAAATCTGGTTTTCTTTAAAAAAGTAATGAGTAAAGCAAAATTTTGGCAGATGATAGGCAGAGGTACCCGGTTGTGTCCAGAATTAATAGATGGAAAAGATAAGAATAAATTTTATATCTTTGATTTCTGTAATAATTTTGAGTTTTTCCGCATGAATTCCGGAACGGAAGTTCCCGTTACACTGGCGCTTCAAGGCGCAATTTTTGATCTTCAGTTTGAAATTTCCTATAAATTACAGGATGTAGAGTACCAGACACAGCGTCTGATCGCGTATCGGAATATGCTGGTGGATCATATGACTGAAAAGGTACGGGAATTAAACCGGGAAAATTTCGCAGTGCGTCAGCATTTGAAATATGTGGAATTATACTCAGCAAAAGAGAATTACCAGAACCTTACATTTGCGGATACGATCGCAGTAAAAACAGAACTGGCTCCTTTAATAGAACCAGAACAGTATGATGCAAAAGCCTTACGCTTTGACGCGCTGATGTATGGAATCGAACTGGCATATCTCATCGGGAAAAGGTATACGCGTGCTTACAGTGATCTGAAACAGCGGGTGACAGCTCTTTCTAAAGTGGCAAATATCCCGGCTGTATCTGACCAGAAAGGATTAATTGAGAAGATTATCCATACAGATTATGTAGAACGTGGAGATATAAATGAATTTGAAACAATCCGCGAAAAACTGCGTGATCTTATGAAATATATTCCGCAGGATAAGAAAATAATTTATAACACGAATATAGAAGATGAGATTCTTTCGCTTGAATGGAAAGAAGCCGAGCTTGAAAATGATGAGCTGAAAGATTACAAGCAAAAAGCGGAATACTATATCCGCCAGCATCAGGACGAAGAAGTAATTATGAAATTAAAGGAAAATGTTCCTCTTACTGAAAAGGATATAGAACAGTTAGAGTCCATATTATGGGGCGAGATAGGAACTCAGACCGATTATGAAGCCGAATATGGACAGAAACCGTTAGGGGAATTTGTTCGGGAAATAGTTGGTCTGGATATGAACGCAGCAAAAGCGGCCTTTTCTGAGTATCTGGAAGGAGCGAATTTGGATAGCCGTCAGATTTATTTTGTAAATCAGATTGTAGAATATATTTCACAAAATGGCTTAATGAAAGATTTATCGGTACTTCAGGATACACCATTTACAGATAGAGGAAGTATTACAGAAGTATTTACAGATCTTAGTGTGTGGCTAGGCATACGAAATGTTATTGACCAGATCAACAAAAACGCCCTTGCAGCCTGATTGTACCCACCAAAAAACAAACATTGTTTTTTCTTTAACACAAGAAAAAATTTATCAAAAAATCCCTTGTCTTTCTCCGTAAATATGATATTATTCGTGTTGTGTTTAGAAGAACTAACAATCGCGGAATACTAAATTAGGAGGAAGTACATGTTTAACTACGAACAGTGGGACGGATTTGAAGGTCGTCTCTGGAAGGAAGAGATCAACACAAGAGATTTCATTCAGGAGAACTATACACCATATGATGGTGATGCCTCATTCTTAGCAGGACCTACCGAAGCTACAGATAAGCTTTGGGGAATCTTACAGGGACTTCAGAAGGAAGAACGTGCTAAGGGCGGCGTTTTAGATATGGATACAGATATCGTATCCGGTATCACTTCTCATGGACCTGGATATATCAGCGAAGAGACAAAGGACTTAGAGCAGATCGTTGGTTTACAGACTGACAAGCCATTAAAGAGAGCATTCATGCCTTATGGCGGTATCCGTATGGCAGAGGAAGCTTGCAAGAACTATGGCTATGAGCCAAGCCCAGAGCTTCACAAGATCTTCACTGAGTACTGCAGAACCCATAACCAGGGTGTATTTGACGCTTATACTCCAGAGATGAAGAAAGTTCGTCACAACAAGATCATTACCGGACTTCCAGATACCTATGGTCGTGGACGTATCGTTGGTGACTACCGTCGTGTGGCTCTGTACGGTATTGACCGTCTGATGGAAGAGAAGGCAAATGACTTCGCTAACTGTGGTGACGGAACCATGACTGATGATGTGATCCGTTTAAGAGAAGAGATCTCCAGACAGTATCAGGCATTAAAGGATATGAAAAAGATGGCTGCATCTTATGGTTATGACATTTCCCAGCCTGCAAAGACTGCAAAGGAAGCTGTTCAGTGGTTATACTTCGGATACTTAGCTGCAGTTAAGACCCAGAATGGTGCTGCAATGAGTGTTGGCCGTATCTCTACTTTCCTTGATATCTATATCAAGAGAGATTTAGACAAGGGCATCTTAACAGAGTCCCAGGCTCAGGAACTGATCGACCACATGGTAATGAAATTCCGTATGGTTAAGTTCGCAAGAATCCCATCCTACAACCAGCTGTTCTCCGGTGACCCAGTTTGGGCTACTCTGGAAGTTGGCGGTATCGGCGTAGATGGCCGTTCTATGGTAACTAAGACTGACTATCGTTTCCTGCACACCTTAGAGAACATGGGACCATCCCCAGAGCCAAACATGACGGTTCTTTATTCTTCTTCACTGCCAGAGAACTTTAAGAAGTATGCAGCTAAGATCTCTATTGATACAAGCTCTGTACAGTATGAGAATGATGACGTAATGAAGCCAGAGTGGGGCGATGATTACTCCATCTGCTGCTGCGTATCTGCTACCCAGACCGGTAAGGAAATGCAGTTCTTCGGTGCCCGTGCAAACCTGGCTAAGTGCTTACTGTATGCTATGAACGGTGGACGTGATATGAAGTCCAAGGAGCAGGTTGGTCCGGAATATATGCCTATTACTTCTGAATACCTTGATTATGATGAAGTGATCCGTAAGTACGAGGTAATGATGGACTGGCTGGTAGGTGTATATGTAAATACCTTAAACCTGATCCAGTATATGCATGACAAGTACTTCTATGAGGCTGCTGAAATGGCTCTGATCGATACCGATGTCAGACGTACATTCGCTACTGGTATTGCTGGTTTCTCTCATGTAGTTGACTCCTTAAGTACTATTAAATATGCAAAGGTTAAGACTGTTCGTGATGAAACTGGCCTGATCGTAGACTTCGTAACCGAGGGAGACTTCCCAAGATACGGAAATGATGATGACAGAGCAGATGAGATTGCTGTATGGCTGTTAAAGACCTTCCTTGAGAAGTTAAAGAGACGTCACACTTACAGAAATTCTGAGCCTACAACTTCTATCCTGACCATTACTTCTAACGTAGTATATGGTAAGGCTACCGGAAGCATGCCAGATGGCAGAAGAGCAGGCGAACCACTGTCTCCAGGTGCAAACCCAAGCTACGGTGCAGAGCAGAACGGCTTACTGGCTTCCTTAAACTCTGTAGCTAAGTTGCCTTACGAGTGGGCTCTGGATGGTATTTCCAATACCCAGACTATCAATCCAGATGCTTTAGGCCACAGCGAAGAAGAAAGAGTAGATAACCTGGTACAGGTATTAGACGGCTACTTCGATCAGGGCGCTCATCACCTGAATGTAAACGTATTTGGCAAAGAGAAGCTGATCGATGCTATGGAGCATCCGGAGAAGGAAGAGTATGCTAACTTCACCATCCGCGTATCTGGATATGCTGTTAAGTTCATTGACTTAACAAGAGAGCAGCAGATGGATGTTATTTCCAGAACCTGCCACGCTACCATGTAAGTAATATAAAATGATACCAGGGTCAAAAGGTCGGAAATCCGATGCAAGCTTGCTTGCAAGAGGATTTTTGACCTTGGGACCCGCCAAAATATGAATAAGCAGCCATTTTTCATAGAAAAATGAGCGGATTATGAATGTTTTGAGGATTGTGGGAGCACGCAGTGCGAAACAATCCGGTATCATAGGGGGCAAAAGACCTTTTGACCCCAACATCATAAACTGTAACGTTGAAGTAGCATTCCGCTATTGATCATCTTAACGGTTCAGGACGGTTTCGTTCTGGACCGTTATAAATATTGTAGAAAAAGCAAGGAGAAAAATCGTGGAAGGATTTGTTCATTCTATGGAGACTTTTGGGCTGGTTGACGGTCCTGGAGTCCGCTTTGTTGTATTCCTTCAGGGCTGCCGCATGCGGTGCCGTTACTGTCATAACCCGGAAACATGGAAATTAGAGGGCGGAACGCCCTGGACAGCAGATAAATTATTTTCCCATGTATACCGTTATAAGAGTTACTGGAATAAAAAAGGACAGCCAAATGGCGGTATTACCGTCAGCGGAGGAGAACCCCTTCTCCAGATCGACTTTGTAACAGAGTTTTTTAAGAAAGCCAAGGAAAAGGGTGTTCATACAGCTTTAGATACAGCAGGCAATCCTTTTACGCTGGAAGAACCATTTATCAGCAAGTTTGAAGAACTGATGAAGGTGACAGATCTGGTGATCCTTGATTTTAAAGAAATTGACAGTGAAAAGCACAAAAAATTAACGGGATGTCCCAATGATAATATTGTAGAAATGGCCAAGTGGCTTTCAGACCACGGGAAAGATATGTGGATCCGTCATGTACTTGTACCAGATCTTACAGATGATGAAGAAGGCCTGATAAGGACCCGCGACCTGATCAGGGAGTTAAAGACAGTAAAAAGGGTTGAGGTACTTCCTTATCATACACTGGGACTTTTTAAATGGCAGAAACTGGGAATCCCTTATACTCTGGATGGCGTGAGGACACCTACAGCAGAGGAAGTAAAAAAGGCAGAGGAGATCCTGGAAGTAAGTAAATATCAATAAAAGATCTTCACCTGCAAAAAGCAGATAATATTAAAAGGCAGATAACATTTTACAGAAATAACCTGTATTATGTATCTGCTTTTTTTGTGCTGTAAACAATAAATTATGATGATGAGAAATCTTCTCTTTAACGACTGCTTTTTTGTTGCCACAACAACAGAAATAAAATAATAACTATGTTATATTAAGTTAGCTGGTACTAACTAGCATATCAGAAAAAGGAGAAGAGGAAATGAAAAAGAAAAAAATCGTTTTGGCTGCGGTAGCAGCCATGCTGGCACTGACTGCATGCGGCAGCAAGGAAGCAGCACAGCCGGAAACAGAAGCAAAGACAGAAGCCCAGGCTGAAGAAACCAGCGAAGAGGCAGCAGAAACAGAGGAAAGCAGCAAAGAAGATAAGGAAGAAGCAAATGATGGAGAAGAAATCTCTGTAAAACTGGCAGTTCCCAAGGCGCCACCTGTCCTTCCGGTCCTTCATATGATAGATGCAGGATTATTAGGCGAGAATGTACAGCTTGATCTGGACGTATGGGATGCGCCGGAGCAGCTGATTGCTATGGTGCAGGATGGAGAACATCAGATGTTTGCATTTCCATTAACGGTTGTATCTAAACTTTATAACAAAGGACTGGATGTGCGTCTGACCAATGTAAATACCTGGGGAGTTACTTATTTTCTGACTACTGACCCAGATCTGAAAGATTGGGCCGGATTAAAAGGAAAGACAGTGTATGTGCCTTTACAGTCTTCCCCGCCAGATGCTCTGACACAGTATTTCTTAAAGGAAGCTGGACTGGAAGTAGGAAAAGATGTGGAAATCGTATATTCCACCACTGCTGAGATAGCCCAGATGTTAGGCGCAGGTACCATTGAGTACGCAACTCTCATTGAGCCACAGGCAACGGCAGCAAGAATGAAAAATGAAAATGTAAGAACTGCATTTTCATTTGAAGAAGAGTGGAAAAGAGTGAAAAAGGATGACTCTATCGTGCCAAATGCAGGTTTTGGAACTTTAGCATCCTTTGCAGAAGAAAATCCGGAATTTATCGAAAAATTTGAGGCAGCTTATGAAGAGTCTTTAAATTGGGTACTGGAAAATCCGGCAGAAGCTGGTGCTTTAGCAGAAGAGGAGCTGGGATTGAACGCAAAACTGGTAGAAACTGCGCTCCTAAACATGGGACTTCTCTACAAGGGAGCAGCAGAGGCAAAAACAGACTTAGATGGATTTTATCAGCTGCTGTTTGATTTTGAGCCGCAGATGATCGGCGGAAAGATACCAGATGAAGCAATGTATTATCAGAAATAAATACAGGATCGCAGCTTTTGGGCTGGTAATGGCCTTTTGGTGGGGAATGAGCCAGATCTATTCCCCGCTGGTGGTGCCGCCTATAGGAAGTGTAGCAGAAAAGCTTAAAGTGATTCTTTCCTCAACAAAACTTTGGAAAGAGATCTTAAATACCATGATCCGGCTTTTGTGGGGGCTGGGACTTGGAACAGGACTTGGTTGTCTTACAGGATTGGCAGGCGGCTTATACCGGCCATTTAAGGAGATCTTCAAGCCTGTTCTTGGTATTATCCAGGTGGTTCCGCCGGTTTCCTGGCTGATCCTTGCAATCATATGGCTGGGATACAATGGGAAAGCCAGTATTTTTATTGTAGTTATGGCAGTAACGCCTGCGATCTTTATCAGCATTTCTGATGGGATCACGGCGATTGATAAGAAACTGATACAGATGGGAAGAGTATTTCAATTTCCGTTTTGGAAAATGCTCCGATATATTTATATCCCGTCTGTTGCACCGTTTTTCTTCTCTGGCTTAAAAATCGCAGTGGGAACAGCCTGTAAAACTGTTGTTATGGGAGAAGTGCTGACTACCACTTCTGGTATTGGCGGCCAGATTATGACAGCAAGATTAAATATTGAGCCGGAAACAGTTATTGCCTGGACGGTGATCGTAGTAGGTCTGTATTATGTCTGGGTATGGATGGGGAAAATGGTGCCAATATTGCTTCGTTTCAGAAAAAAACATACAGGAAAGGATAAAAATTTCCATGCTTGAAGTGAAAAACCTGACAAAAAATTATGCAGGACGGCCTGTTCTTAAAGATATCTCATTTTCTGTAGGAGAACATGAGATCGTAGCGTTAGTAGGCCCTTCTGGATGCGGAAAATCCACACTGTTAAATCTTATTGCAGGTATTAACGGCAATTATGAGGGAAACATTGAGAACAGAGCAGGAAAGACCGGCTATATTTTCCAGGAGGACCGTATCCTTCCCTGGCTAAGTGTGTATGACAATATTAAAGTTGTCCGCAAAAAAGAGGACAGGAAGCGGATTTTAGAGCTGATCGGGAAAATGCATTTGTCAGGTTTTGAACAGTATTATCCGGAGCAGTTAAGCGGTGGTATGCGGCAGCGCTGTGGGATCGCCAGAGCTTTTTATTATGGCAGCAGGCTGCTTTTGATGGATGAACCATTTAAGTCTCTGGATATGAATCTGAGGCTTGAAATGCTGCGGATTTTGCTGGAACTTTGGGAGACGGAAGAAGGATCTGTGATCTTTGTCACCCATGATATAGAAGAAGCGCTGATGATCGCAGACCGTATTCTGGTATTGAAAGGATGTCCGGCAGTACTGGCAGAAGAAATAATCCTTCCTGAGAGAAAAAATCTTAGAGATCCGTCAGAAGAAGCGCTAAGAAAGGCGAGAAAAAAACTTCTTCAATGGATGGAAGTTAAAAAAAAGGCGATTGTCAGGATGGCCGGTTAAATCAGGAGAAAAAATGAAAAATACAGAGAAAAATCAGGTGCTTTCCCTTGCAGAACAGATTCCTGTAAAAGATGGTTCTGTAGTCAGCCTGAATTTAGAACGTAAAGATGGATTTGAGATCAGTCTTTATTCTTTTAGTGCAGGAGAAAGCATCAGTGAACAGGTATCTTTTGGGGATACATTTTATTATGTGATCCAGGGTGAGGGAAACTTTGGTCCTGAAAAAGAAATGAAGGCTGGGGAGGCACTTTTGGTTCCTCATGGTACACCCCACTGGTCTATGGCGAAAACAGGACTGCAGATCCTTTATATTCAAGTCATGAAGGGAAATGAAACAGAAAAAGATACTGGAAAAGAAAATGGAAAAGGAGAAAACGATATGTTTATCAAAAATTTTGTTCACAATGAGGTAGTTGAATTAGCAGAACAGGTACAGTTTGAAAAAGGAAAGATTGTAAGCAAGAGCCTGGTCCAGAGAGATGACTTGACCATGACCTTATTTGCATTTGATGAGGGCGAAGGTGTCAGCACCCACGCAGCAGCAGGAGACGCTTTTGTAGTTGTTTTAGAGGGCGAGGCTGCGATCACAGTTGACGGAGTGACAAAAACAGCAGTGAAAGGGCAGTCTATTATCATGCCTGCAAACATTCCTCATGCAGTAAAAGCAGTAAAGCCTTATAAGATGCTTCTTGTGGTAGTAAAAGAGGAAAGGAACTAAGAAAAAATGAAGGGAATCGGAATTGACGCAGGCTCAGGAAGCATTTCTATTGCAGTGACCGATGGAAATCAGCTTTTGTATCAGGACTACAGACTTCACAAAGGAAATATATATGGCTGTCTGAAGGAAATGATTGAAAATGTAAAGAAGAAATTTCCAGAAGGAATTTCTTTTGGGGCAGTAGGAAGCAGCGGTGAATGGCTGTACCCTGGTTTTTACGGGCATGGCAATAACGACAGGATCAGCGCACTTTTAGCGGGCAGAAATCTTCTCTGTCCTCAGGCAGAAACCATTTTTGAAATGGGTGCCCATACTTCCTGTTGTCTTACCGGACTGACAGAGGGAAAAAACTTCCAGTATGCAATGAATGGTGAGTGTGCGGCAGGTACCGGTTCCTTTTTTGAAGATCAGATGTATCGTTTGGGACTGCCACTTTGTGAATATTCAGAATGCGTGAAAAAAGCGGTTTCTGTGCCAAGACTAGCGGGTAGGTGCAGTGTATTTGCAAAAACAGATCTGATCCACAGACAGCAGGAAGGAATCCCAAAGGAGGATATCCTGCTGGGACTTGCTTATGCAGTGGTGCGCAATTTTCGTGGAACGATAGTGCGGAAACTGAAGGTTGAAAAACCAGTTGTTTTAACAGGCGGCGTTGTATTAAATGAAGGTGTGAAAACAGCTGTAAAAAATATTTTTGATTTAAAAGACGAAGAGCTTCTTTGTGATGAGAAAGGAACTGTTTTTTCTGCTGCAGGTCTTGCAAAACTGGCTTTGGAACAGAAAATGATATTGGACTGGAGCAGGCCGGTGGAAGAACAAAAGAAAGAAAAAGTGGAAAATAAAGGACTTCCTGCTTTCACTTATGACAAAAAGGCTCTTCATAAGCTTTGCCCTGTAAAAGCAGGTGAAAAAACCTGGCTGGGAGTAGATATTGGCTCTACCAGTACCAATCTGGTATGGCTGGGAGAAGACAAACAGGTGATCGATCTGCAGTATCTGCGAACCAAAGGTGATCCAAAAGGGGTGATCGAAGAAGGATTAAGTTTTTGGAAGGAAAAGTATGGACCGGCCTTTGCATATGCAGGTATGGGAATTACTGGTTCCGGACGATATTTAATAGGAAAGAAATTGTCTGCTGATACCATTATTGATGAGATCACAGCCCAGGCAAAAGCAGCTGTCTACTTCTTTCCAGATGCAGATACCGTTTTTGAGATCGGTGGACAGGATTCTAAATTTATCAGCCTGAAAAATGGACAGGTTGTGGATTTTGAAATGAATAAAGTGTGCGCAGCAGGTACAGGCTCTTTTATTGAGGAGCAGGCAGAACGTCTGGGAATTTCTGTAGAACGCATTGGAACAGAAGCTTTAAAAAGTGAAGATCCAAGTAAGCTGGGAGAGCGGTGCACTGTTTTGATGGAGTCAAAGATTGCTGCACAAATGGAAAAGGGTGCTTCTTATAAGGATATTTGTGCCGGACTTTGTGTTTCTGTTGTTAATAATTATCTGGATCGCGTGGCCGCAGGAAAAAAATATGGGGATGTGATCTGTCTTCAGGGTGGTATTGTCCACAATGAAGGTATTGTGGCAGCTTTTTATCAAAGATTTGGAAAACGCCTGCGCATTACGCCTTATTATGATGTGACAGGTGCTTTCGGTGCTGCTCTGGCTGCCATGGAGAGTCTGACAGAAAAAGAAAGTGATGATCAAATCCAGATCAATACAGAACTTTACGATAGGAACAGAGAATGGTTTCTTGCAGGATATGATGGAAAAATGGAACCAGGGCTGCCGGTCGTGGGTATTCCCCAGTGTATGATGTTGTATAAATTTTTCCCTATGGCATATCAGTATTTTAAAAATCTAGGCTTTAATGTGCTCCTATCCAGACAATCAGATGAAGAGATGGTCCATTTAAGTCAGGAGCTGGTACAGGAAGAAACCTGTTATCCGGTAAAGCTGCTCCATGGGCATATGGAAAGTCTGGCAAGGCAGAAAGTGGATTACATGTTTATCCCCTGCATCCGTACACTGCGTCATGCAACTTCCGGGGTGAAGCATAATTATGGCTGTGTTTATATGCAGTCAGCACCTGTTTTTATTGCAAAAACACTGGGATTGGAGAAAAGAGGAATTAAATTACTGGCTCCGGTTCTTGATCTGGATATGGGACAGCCTCAGCTTGGAAAAGCTATGCTCCAGATGGGAATGAGTCTTGGAAGGGAAAAAGAACTTTGTAAGGCGGCATTGGAAAAAGGTGCGGCAGCCATGAAACTCTGTGAAAAGAAATCGGAAGAACTGGGACAGAAGATCATGGATTCTCTTAAACCGGATGACAAAGTGCTGGTGCTGATCACCAGAAATTATGGTCTGTCTGATCCAATCCTGAATATGGGAATACCAAAAGAACTGCTGAAACGGGGATGTAAGGTGTTAAACTTGGCTCATTTACAGGGACACAGCCTTGATCTCTCCGGAGAATACCCTAATCTGTATTGGCCTTTCGCCCAGCATATCCTTTCTGGTGCAAAGATCATTAAAAATCATCCCAATCTGTATGCTGTATACCTTACAAATCATGGATGCGGACCGGATGCCATGATTGCTCATCTGTTTAAGGAGATCATGGGAGATAAGCCTTATTTATCCATAGAAGTAGATGAGCATCAGTCTGCCGTGGGAGTTGTCACCAGGATCGAGGCATTTTTAAACAGCCTGAAGCATGTGAAAAAGACCTATTTTTTACCGCCACTTTCTGTATATTCCCGCCTTGCTGCTTTATATCTGGAAAGCAAAGGGCTTTCTGTCCAGTTGCTTTCTGATTACACAAAGGGAGACCTGGATGCAGGAAAAGCGGAAAATATGGCGAAAGAATACTGTACGTTCAGTGCCCAGGCGGGGCAGTGGCTGCGTCTAAAAAAAACCCAGGGTACAGTGTGCGTGATTCCGCAAACAGAAGGAGCAGAGGCGGAAGGGCTTGGTGCAGAGGTAATCCGGCGCATGATGGCGAAACATGGGTGGAATGGGAAAATTTATGCCCCATTTTTAGAAGACCTGACTGCAGTGAAGGACAAAGAACAGATCTGGCAGCTTCTTTTATTAGGTGATGGCTGGTATGGATTAAGCCCTAAAGAGCGCAAGGCCGCAAGTAAGAAAAGTCTTGCAGACATAAAATTCCCATTAAAATGGGAAAATACAAGGAAAATCCTTGAAGAATGGAGTCAGGTACAAGCTATGCAGCCTTTTTATGGTCGGAAAATCCTTCTTTGCGGTTCACCGATTTTGATGTATAGTGATTATTTAAACCGCAATCTGGAAGCAGCTATAGAAGAGAGAAATTTTCGCCCGGTTTATGCATCTTTTGCAGAATATATCTGGTTTTGGCTGAAAGAAGCCGGCAGAGAGGTGCCGGATTTCTTTACGGAAACATTAACAGAATTTGCCGGATTGTTCCCTGACAGCTGCATCTGCGGCAGTTACGAAGAACAATATGCAGCGCTTCAAAAACATTTTATGCAGGTTACAGGCGGTAATCTTCGTTATCTTGCCTGGCGCTGCGAAAATCCGGGAAGCAGGATCAATGGCATCATTCGCCTGCTGCCGGCTTATGCAAATTATGGGTCTATTATCCGGCTGATCGAAGAAAACAGTCCAGTACCATTGCTTCATTATCAGTTAGATGGAAATGAAGAACAGGATGAGATTGAGAAAAGGGATATATTCTTAAATCTGTTGGAGCAAAGTCTGTAAACAGAGTAAGCCAAAAGATATTTGTAAATTGCTTAGAGAGTTTCAAAGATCTGGTCATGCAACGCATGAACAGTAACCGATAAAATGACAGAGTGAATGTAAGAACAAGATAATTGCTACATTCGCTCTGTTTTTATGTTATAATCCATTAGGAAAGTATATAGAAAAGTAGATAGAAGAGGCAGAAAGCCTAAAAGGTGACTGAATTTGAGCAATAATACAGATATAGGATATCAATCAACCATTTATCAATATGCCAATATCATTATCGACATATCCCATGAAAGTGTAGATAAAACCTTTCAATACCGAATTCCGGACTGCCTTCTGGGACAGATCCAGGCGGGACAGCAGGTATATATTCCCTTTGGCGCAGGCAGCCATAAGCGTAAGGGCTATGTAGTGGAACTTACTAACCAGCCAGAATATGACATATCAAAAATAAAACAGATCGATTCTCTGGTAGAGGGAAGTATTAATGTCCAGTCCCAGCTGATCCGTCTGGCATGGTGGATGAAGGAACGCTACGGTTCTACCATGAACCAGGCCTTGAAAACGGTTTTACCGGTAAAACAGAAAGTGCGGGAAGCCCCAAAGCGGAAGATCCATCTTAGCATTGATAAACAGGCGCTGGAAGAGGCTATTCAAACGGCAGAACGCAAGAACCATAAAGCCCGGCTGCGGCTTTTGTATGCATTGAAGGAAAATCCGGATCTTCCTTATGAAAATACCCTTCATAAATTAAATCTGACAGCGGCAGTTATCCGCCCCTTAGAGCAGGCGGGACTTCTTACTGTTCAGGTAGTAAACCAGTACCGCAATCCTTTAGAAGAAATGCGCCGTTTACTGACAGATACTTCCTGGTCACAGTGGAAACCGGCTGTGCTGAATCAGGAACAGAGAAAAATTACAGATTCTATCTGTGAAAACTATGACAATGGCAGCCGGAAGCCATGTTTGATCCATGGTATTACAGGAAGTGGGAAAACAGAAGTGTATATGGAGCTGATCAGCCATGTGATCCGGTCGGGGCAGCAGGTCATTCTTCTGATCCCGGAGATCTCTCTGACCTGGCAGACTGTGATGCGTTTTTACCTTCGTTTTGGAGACCGAGTGTCTGTATTAAATTCCCGTATGTCAGCAGGAGAACGTTTTGACCAGTATGAACGTGCCAGAACAGGAGATATAGACATTATCATTGGTCCAAGATCGGCACTCTTTGTCCCATTTGAGCACCTGGGAATGCTGATCATAGATGAGGAACATGAAAACTCCTATAAAAGTGAGCTTTCCCCCAGATATGATGCCAGGGAAGTGGCAAAAAAGCGGGGAGAAATGGAAGGAGCCATGCTGGTCCTTGGTTCAGCGACACCTTCCCTGGAAACTTATACAAAAGGGGTAAGAGGGGAATATAATCTTTATAAGCTGATGAAAAGGGCAAAAGCTGACGCTGTATTGCCGACGGTGGAGATCGCCGATCTGCGGGAAGAATTAAAAGCAGGCAACCGGTCCATTTTCAGTGCCCGTCTGAAAGAACTTTTAGAGGATCGTCTGGAAAAAGGAGAGCAGGCTATGCTGTTCATTAACAGAAGAGGTTATGCTACCTTTGTGTCCTGCCGTTCCTGTGGGGAAGCAGTGAAATGCCCTCATTGTGATGTGACTTTAACGTACCACAAAGATGGCCGCATGATGTGCCATTACTGTGGCTATACCATCCGCCAGCCAAAGACATGTCCTTCCTGTGGTTCGCCTTATATTGCTCCTTTTGGAACAGGAACCCAGAAGATAGAAGAAATGGCTGCAAAAATGTTTCCCAAAGCCCGGATCCTGCGCATGGATCTGGATACAACATCAAAAAAAGGAGGACATCAGCAGATTTTATCTGCCTTTGCAAGGGGAGAAGCAGATATCCTTATTGGCACTCAGATGATCGTAAAAGGCCACGATTTTCCCAATGTTACTCTGGTAGGCGCTTTAGCGGCAGATCTTTCTCTTTATGCCAGTGATTATCGCTGCAGTGAGGAAACCTTTGATCTTCTGACCCAGGCAGCAGGCAGAGCAGGCCGGGGAAATACGGCGGGAAATGTAGTGATACAGACGTACCAGCCGGATCATTACAGTATTCAGACGGCGGCAGCCCAGGATTATGAAGCTTTTTATGCCCAGGAAATGAATTTCAGGAAAATGCTTGGTTATCCTCCTGCTGTAGGACTTTTAACGATCCAGATCGCAGATAAAAATGAGGGATGCTTAGATAAGGCGGCAGCTTTGCTGACAGACTGCCTGAAGCAGTGGATGGATCAGGAAGATCATTTGCCAGAGGCTGGGAAGCTTCAGTTTATTGGTCCTGTAAACGCTCCGGTGTACAAAGTTAATGATATTTATAGAAAAATTTTATATATAAAGCAGGAAAACTATGATATACTGATACACATCAGGAAAATGGAAGAACAGCGCTTAAAAGAGGCCCAGGGGCTTGAAAGTGTTATTTTTCAGTCAGACCTGACCTGATAGATGTTATTGGGAAATAATTATACGATATTTAAAGGAGAGATAAAGATGGCAGTTCGTCAGATCCGCGTTATTGGGGATGAAATTTTAAATAAGAAGTGTAAACCGGTGAAAGAGATGACCGACCGTACAAAAGAGCTGATCGAAGATATGTTTGAGACCATGTATGAGGCAAATGGTGTAGGACTTGCAGCTCCCCAGGTAGGTATTTTAAAGAGAATCGTAGTAATTGACGTAGAAGACGGATATCAGTATGTGCTGATCAACCCGCAGATCATTGAACAGGACGGAGAACAGACCGGCTATGAAGGCTGTTTAAGTGTTCCTGGAAAAACAGGTGTTGTTACAAGACCAAACCATGTAGTAGTAAGAGCGTTAGATGAAAATATGGATGAGATCGAAGTAGAAGGAGAAGGCCTTCTTGCAAGAGCAATCTGCCATGAATGTGCTCACTTAGATGGTCAGCTTTATACCGAACTGGTAGAGGGCGAGCTGAT
>UQTA01000060.1 GCA_900543885.1 uncultured Clostridium sp. | reverse complement strand
TCCTTTCTCATGAGTAGGATGGAAATACCCAGACCAAGGAAGGACTTACAGGAATGGTTTCCGGTTCCTTCCTTTCAGGAACAACGGATTCTACAGGAACAGGAGGCAGTTCATCCGGAGATACTTCTGGTCCAAGCAGCAGCTCATCCGGAAGTTCATCTTCTGGACAGGTATCAAAAGAAGGTCCGGGAGGAAGAAACGGCGCAACAGGAGATGCAGACCACGGCCCAGGTGTTGTGGGAAGCAGCCCTTCTGGAAGCAGTTCTTCCAATACCCAGAGCTCTTCTGGCAGTTCCAATGTGAGCACGCAGGCTCCGGGAACTGGTTCTGGAAACAGCAGCAGTACGGAATCCAGCTCTGGAAATGTAAGCCTGGAAGCGCCTCATGCTTCGATTACTCCAAAGGAGCATAATCTGGTAACTTCCAATGTAAGCCTGGTAGCTCCGGGACAGTCAGATGGCAGCAGTACAAACAGCAGCACCAGTATTTCCCAGCCGGGAAACGTTACTTCTGATACAGGAACTTCTGGTCAGACCGGATTCTCTGTATCTGTTTCTTCCAGCAAGACCTATGTGGATATTTTAATGGATGCAGCTGCTAAATCCGGTGTAAGCCCTTATGTTTTAGCGGCCATGATCCTTCAGGAGCAGGGCGTAAATGGCGGAACTCCTTTGATCTCAGGAAATTATTCCGGCTATTCCGGCTATTATAATTTCTTCAACGTAGAAGCTTATCAGTCTGGTTCCATGTCGGCCACCCAGATGGGACTTCGCTATGCAAGCCAGTCCGGCAGTTATGGAAGACCGTGGAATACAGTGGAAAAATCCATTTTAGGCGGTGCTCAGAATTATGGGGAAAACTACGTAAAAGCAGGTCAGAACACCTTCTATTTAAAGAAGTTTAATGTGCAGGGTTCTAATCCATACAAACATCAGTACATGAGCAACGTGCAGGGAGCAGCTTCAGAGGCGGAACGTCTTTCTAAGGCATACAGTTCCTTGAAAAATTCAGCACTGGAATTTTACATCCCGGTATTTAACAATATGCCGGAGCAGGCATGCGCTGCGCCTACAGGAAATGGAAGCCCGAACAATAAACTTTCTAACTTAAGTGCAGAGGGCTTTAGCCTGACACCTTCCTTTGGAAAGGATACCTTAAGCTACAACCTGATCGTAGATACCTCTGTTGCAAGCATCCAGATCAGTGCGTCTGCCGCAGATGGAAATGCCTCTGTTGCAGGTACAGGAAATATAGCGCTTACCGGCAATTCCAACGATATTGCAGTTGTTGTTACTGCTCAGAATGGCAGTACCAGGACTTACAGCATCCATGTAGTACGCCAGTCAGGTGGTGCAACACCTTCCGGTGGAAATACGACCGCTTCTCCGACTACAGGTTCAGAAAGCAGTTCTTCTTCACCTGGAAACACAGGAGGACCTGGGGACAGCAGCACAGGCAATACTCCAGGCGGAAGCAATGTTACCATTGTAAATGTGCAGTAAGCAATCAGATTGAAACAGTTTAGGAAAGCAGGAATGAATATGACATTAAAACAGATCAGACAGTGGGCAGCGGCAGTTGCTGCCATCTGTCTTATAAACGTATTTTTGCCATTTTATGGAATAACTGCCTATGCAGCGACAGCGCGGATCGCATTTTCTGATCCTACGGCATCTGTAGGCAGCGAGATCAATGTAAAAATGAAGATCACCAGCAGTGATAATCTGTCTACGGCGGATATTATGCTGGCATATGATGCAAACAGCCTGGAATTTATTGAAGGAACCAATGCAGAAGGCGGCAATGGTGCAGTACGCGTCCATGGAGACGGAGGCAGCGCAAACACCACGACACTTGCCTATGATCTGAAATTTAAGGCATCTGCAGCGGGAACCAGTAAGATCACAGTTACCAGCCAGGAGATCTATGATTCTTCTTCTCAGATCGTAACAGTAGATAAACAGGGAGAAGCTCAGGTAACAGTCAGTGCACTGTCAAGCGCTTCTAAGGATGCAACGTTAAAGTCCCTTCAGGTATCGCCGGGAAATCTGACACCGGAATTTTCTTCTGATGTAGATTCCTATGCAGTGACAGTAGGAACAGATGTAGATAAGCTGATCATCAGTGCAGATACCGCAGATGAAGGCGCTTCTAAGGTAGTAAGCGGCAATGAAAATCTTCAGATGGGTGAAAACAGAGTGACCTTAAAAGTTACTGCTCAGGATGGAGAAACGACCAAAGAATATGTGATCGTTGTTACCAAACAGGAAGGCGGCCCAAATGAAAGCGCTCAGGATGGTGAAACAGCAGGAAACTTTGAACAGTTCCAGATGACTGTATCAAAACGTACGTTTACCGTTATGGAGCCAGATGCTTCTGTACAGGTACCGGAAGGCCTGGCGGAAACTACCATTACCATTGACGGACATGCTGTAAAAGGCTGGGTATGGGGCAATGAAACAGAGCATCAGTACTGTGTCATCTATGCTATGAATGAAGCAGGTGAGGCAAACTTCTATCGTTATGATTTAAATAACAATGAGCGCACCATCCAGCGTTACTTTGAAGATCCAAATGCACAGGGTGCTGTGAGCGAAGATGTTTATACTCAGCTGGCAGATCAGTATGATTCTTTAAGGAAAGACTACAGTCTGTTTAAGATACTTCTGATCGCAGCAATTGTTGTGGCTCTTATCTTTATGGTACTTCTTATTGTATCTGTTACAGGTAAGAAAAAACAGCCGAGAGCAGCAGCGAGAAAAACATCTCGTCCAGAAAAGAAACCTGTAAAAGATGTTTATGAAGATGAGGACGCAGAGGAAGAAGAGTCCTATGCAGGTGAAGATGAGGGCACAGAGGAAGAACTGCCGGAAACGGAAGAAGAAAATGACTTTGAGGAGTTAGATGAGCCTGAAGAAATAGAAGTGGAAGATCTGGAAGATGCAGAACCAGAAGATCCGGAGATTGAATCTGATGAAGAAGCAGATGAGATAGAAGAAGTTGAGTTTGAAGATCTGGATGAGGATCCGGAAATGGATGAAACCGGTGAAACCGAAGATAATGTAGTGTATGAAGAACCGGCAGTACCGGAAGATACATCTGAGGATGAAGACAAAAAAGACGCCGATGACGACTTTGAGATATTTGACTTGTAAAATGAACTTGCATGATGCAGAAAGGGAGAAAAGCGATGTACTGTGTAAAGAAAGTAAAAGAAGATTTATTCTGGGTAGGAGGTACAGACAGACGTCTGGCCTTGTTTGAAAATGCTTATCCGATTCCAAGAGGCGTTTCCTATAATGCATACGTACTGTTAGACGAAAAGACCGTCCTTTTCGATACAGTAGACTGGGCAGTAGCAGGACAGCTGTATGAGAATCTGGCTAAAGTATTAGGTGACCGCCCTCTGGATTATATTGTAGTAGATCATATGGAACCAGACCATGCGGCAACTCTGGGACAGATCGCCCAGAAGTATCCTGAGGCAAAGATCGTATGCAACGCAAAGACAGTTGGTATTATCAAACAGTTCTTTGACTTTGATATTGATTCCAGAGCAGTAATTGTAAAAGAAGGCGATACTCTCAGTACTGGAAAGCATAATCTTACCTTTGTAATGGCTCCTATGGTACATTGGCCGGAAGTTATGGTTACTTACGATACCACAGATAAGATTTTATTCTCTGCAGACGCCTTTGGCACATTCGGCGCTATGAACGGAAATCTGTTTGCCGATGAGGTAAACTTTGAGCGGGACTGGCTGGATGATGCAAGAAGATATTATACCAATATTGTTGGTAAGTATGGCATGCAGGTGCAGACACTTCTTAAAAAAGCAGCAGGACTTGAGATTTCTGTTATTTGTCCCCTTCATGGTCCGGTATGGCGTGAAAACATCAGCTGGTATGTGGACAAGTACTTAACATGGAGCAGCTATGCACCGGAAGAGAAGTCTGTTATGATCGCTTATGGTTCTATTTACGGAAACACAGAAAATGCAGCGAATATCCTGGCATGCAAGCTGGCAGACAAAGGTGTGAAGAATATCGCTGTTTATGATGTATCTGCAACACATCCATCTCAGATCGTAAGCGAGTCCTTCCGCTGCAGTCATCTGGTATTTGCAGCAGCTACTTATAACGGCGGCATCTTTACCAACATGGAGCATGTTTTAAATGATTTAAAGGCACATGGATTACAAAATCGTACGGTAGCAGTGATTGAAAATGGAACATGGGGAGTTGTTGCAGGAAAGCAGATGAAAGAAATCCTTTCTGGAATGAAGAACATGAACATTTTAGAGCAGACAGTCACTGTAAAATCTGTCTTGAAAGAAGAACAGGATGGACAGTTAGAAGCACTTGCAGATGCAATTGTGGCTTCTTTATAAGTCAGAATGATACTATGATCAGTTAAGGGGCTGTTGCAAAATACAGCCTCTATTTTTCTGCATCCGTTGTCTGCACAGCTTCTCGTTACATCTGTGCGTTCAGTTCGGACCAAAGTCCGCTCTGCCCGCACAGATGTAACGAAGAGGCAGAACAATTGGATAGCAGAAAAGTGCTGCTGCATTTTGCAACAGCCCCTTAAGTTGAGGGAGGCGATGGCAGCTATGAACCAATACGGATGTGTCCTGCTTAAAGGAGGAAAGTCCAGCCGCATGGGCGGCAATGATAAATCACAGCTTTTTTATAAGGGAAAAAGTTTTGAAGAAAGGATCAAAGAAGAACTGATGCAGTTAGAATTGCCGCTTTTTATGTCAGAAGCGAAAAAAAGCGGGGATTCTCAGGTGATATCAGATCTGATACAGGGTGCCGGCCCTTTAGGCGGGATTTATTCCTGCCTGAAAGTTACCGGTCTTTCAGGATTGTTTTTTGTCTCCTGCGATATGCCACTATTTCACGCATATCTTGGAAAACGGGCAGTGGAAGAAGCAGAAAAAGAGGAAGATCTGGATGCAGTAATCTGGCAGACAAGGGATGGGCGCATTCATCCTGTGTGCGGATGGTACTCCTTTCGCTGCCTTCCTGTGCTTGAAAAACAGCTTATGGAAAAAAATGGAAAAGTACGGGATCTTTTGGGAAAATTAAAGGTAAAGATCCTGGAAACAGGAAAAGAGCATGTGCTGGATCTTTGGTTTTCTAATGTAAATACACCCATGGCTTTAAGCAGTCTTACGGACATAAAACCATCTGTATTTGCAGTCAGCGGAAAAAAGAACACGGGAAAGACCACTTTAACGGAAGCACTGGTAAAAGAATTTTCTGGTCGGGGACTGAAAGTGGCAGTGATCAAACATGACGGCCATGATTTTACACCGGATGTGCCGGGAACAGACAGCTATCGTCACAAGGCTGCGGGGGCCTGTGGGACAGTGGTCTACTCAGATCAAAGGTTTTGTCTGGTAAAAGAGGAAAAAGAGCATCATGCAGAAGATTTTTTTCCATATTTTAACGATGCAGACCTGATCCTGTTAGAGGGAATGAAAGATTCTGTTTATCCGAAGTTAGAGGTTATGCGCCGTGAAGTTTCTGAAAAAAGTGTATGTAGAACAGAAACGATAAAAGCATATGTGACAGATTTTCTGCCAGAAGAAAAGCCTGGATTTCATATGGAAAGTCTTGCAGACTGTCCTGTTTTTGATTTTCACGATATGGATGCCATTATGGAAATCGTTTTGACGGAACATATATAGGTATGGTAAAATAAAGACAGAAAATTCGTGAAACATCTGAATTACAGCAGATTTATGGGTACAACAGGTAGCAGATACAAGGAGGGGTTATTATGCCAGTTGCATATAGTGTGGGAAATGAAGAATATCATTTAAAGATACGGCCGGGAGATGTGGGACGTTATGTGATATTGCCGGGAGATCCGGGAAGATGTGAAAAAATCGCAAAATACCTGGATCATCCGCGTTTTGTTGCGTCTAATCGTGAATACACCATTTATACAGGAGAACTGGAGGGGGAAATGGTCAGCGTCTGCAGTACTGGTATTGGAGGACCATCTGCAGCCATCGCTATGGAAGAGCTGATCCACTGCGGAGCAGAGTGTTTTGTACGTACCGGAACCTGTGGAGGTATGGATAAGGATGTATTAGGCGGTGATCTGGTGATCGCAAGCGGAGCGATCCGCATGGAAGGAACGGGACTTCAATATGCGCCCATTGAATTTCCGGCTGTGGCAGATGTAGGTGTGGTAAATGCCCTTTGTGAGGCGGCAAAAGCAGACGGATATTCATATCATGTAGGTGTGGTCCACTGTAAGGATTCATTCTATGGTCAGCTAGATCCGGACAGTATGCCTATAAAAGGTGAACTGAAGAGTAAATGGGAAGCCTGGTGTGCCTGCGGCGCTCTTGCCAGTGAAATGGAATCTGCGACATTGTATATTGTGGCAGCGGTACGGAAAGTCCGTATTGGAACTGTGCTGCTGGTTCTTGGAAACCAGACCAGACGAGGAATGGGATTAGAGGATATCCAGTGCCATGATACAGAACGATCTGTAAAAGTGGCAGTAGATGCTATTGCAAATCTTATAAAAAAGGATAAAGAGGGATAAAAAATGGCAAAGTATGTAATGGCACTGGATGCGGGGACCACCAGCAACCGCTGTATCCTGTTTAATGAAAAAGGCCAGATGTGCAGTGTGGCCCAGAGAGAATTTACCCAGTATTTCCCTAAGCCGGGATGGGTGGAACATGATGCAGATGAGATCTGGGCAAGTATGTTAGGCGTTGCAGTGGAGGCAATGAACAAAATCGGAGCAGTAGCGGCAGATATTGCAGCACTTGGGATCACAAATCAGCGTGAAACGACCATCGTCTGGGATAAGACTACCGGAGAGCCTGTTTATCATGCTATTGTATGGCAGTGCCGCAGAACCTCTGAATACTGCGACAGTTTAAAAGAAAAAGGCCTGACAGAAAAATTCAGGGAGAAAACAGGTCTTGTGATCGATGCTTATTTTTCCGGGACAAAGGTAAAATGGCTCCTTGATCATGTGCCGGATGCAAGAAAAAAGGCAGAAAAAGGAGAATTATTATTTGGAACTGTTGAGACATGGCTGATCTGGAAGCTTACAAAAGGGGCAGTTCACGTAACGGATTACTCCAATGCATCCCGCACCATGCTGTTTAATATTAATACGCTGCAGTGGGATGATGAGATTCTTGAAGAACTGGATATCCCAAAATGTATCCTTCCAACCCCAAAGCCCTCAAGCTGTGTTTATGGCAAAACAGATCCTTCCTATCTTGGAGGTGCCATTCCTATTGCAGGTGCAGCAGGTGATCAGCAGTCTGCGTTATTTGGACAGACCTGCTTTAAAGCAGGCGAGGCAAAGAACACGTATGGAACCGGCTGCTTTTTGCTGATGAATACGGGAGAAAAGCCGATCTTTTCCCAAAATGGCCTTGTGACTACCATTGCCTGGGGATTAGACGGCAAAGTCAATTACGCACTGGAAGGCTCTATTTTCGTTGCAGGTGCTGCCATCCAGTGGCTTCGTGATGAGTTAAAACTGATCGATTCTGCACCGGACTGCGAATATATGGCCCAGAAAGTAAAAGATACCAATGGCTGCTATGTTGTACCGGCGTTTACAGGATTGGGAGCACCTCACTGGGATCAGTATGCACGGGGGACTATTGTAGGGATCACACGTGGTGTGAATAAATATCATATCATCCGTGCCACATTGGAATCCATTGCATACCAGGTTAATGATGTTTTGGAAGCTATGAAGGCTGATTCAGGTATTGAACTTGCTGCTCTTAAGGTTGACGGCGGTGCAAGTGCCAATGACTTTCTCATGCAGACACAGGCAGATATTAGTAATGCACCGGTGAACCGGCCAAAGTGTGTAGAGACCACAGCTATGGGAGCTGCGTATCTGGCAGGTCTTGCAGTTGGTTACTGGAGCAGCAGAGAAAATATTCTTAAGAACTGGGCTATGGATAAGGCTTTTCAGCCTCAGATCACAGATGCTGAGAGAGAAAAACGGATTCATGGCTGGAATAAGGCTGTAAAATATTCCTACGGATGGGCAAAAGAACTGTAACATAACACCCAAATAACAGATGACAAACTCTTGACGGAGGGGAAAAATACTGTTATACTATCAGTAGAACAGATATAACTTAACAGATAAAAAGAACATGGGGCTGCCGCAAACAAGGTTTTATTGTAGCGGCAGCCTCTGAAAGTTGGGGTGTTTATGGTACTAAAAATTGATTTTAACAGTGATGAAGCCATTTATATCCAGCTTCGCAACCAGATCATCATGGGAATCGCAACGGATATGATACGGGAAGGAGATACACTTCCTTCTGTGCGGCAGATGGCAGATCATATTGGCATCAATATGCATACAGTAAATAAAGCTTATTCCGTTCTGCGCCAGGAAGGTTTTGTCAAGCTGGACCGCAGAAAGGGCGCAGTGGTTTCTCTGGATGTAGATAAGATACAGGCCATTGAGGAGATGCGTCAGAATCTGGATGTGGTGCTGGCCTGCGGTATCTGCCGTGATGTCTCAAGAGAGGAAGCGCATCAGCTGGTGGATGAGATCTATGACAGGTATACAAAGCGTGATATAGAGGCCCGGGAGGATTAATATGTTATGTGAGAAATGTAAGGTTCGGGAAGCGAATATTAAATATACCGAGATCATTAACGGAGTGAAAACAGAGCATAATCTCTGCTCGCACTGTGCGAAAGAAATGGATTTTGGACAGTATACGGCTTTGCTGGACGGGGAATTTCCTTTGGGAAAACTTTTGTCCGGACTTTTGGGATTGGAGGAAGATGAAGAAGAGACTGATGAACGTTTCCGGGTGGTTTGTCCTACCTGCGGTACCAGCTTTGATGATTTTGTCCAGAACAGTCGTTTCGGCTGTCCGGACTGTTATGGTGTGTTTGATCTGTTTATCAGCGACAAGATCAAACAGCTTCAGGGAAGCGAGAGCCATCGGGGGAAAATACCTAAGATCATGGCGGGAAAAGACAAAGAAGCCGTTGGAGACAGGAAAGAAGAAGTACCTGAGGATGTACTTAAGGAAGCAGAAAATAAAACAGATGAAGTAAGTACAGACAGACCGGACTGGTGGAAAGAGGCAGCAGACCTTGAAAAACAGCTGAAAGATGCTTTGAAGAAAGAAGATTATGAAATGGCTGCTGCGTGCAGAGATAAGATCAGGGCACTGAAAGCAGGAAAGGACGGTCATATATATGAGTAAATGGTATGAAAACACATTAAAAGAACCGTCCAATATCATATACAGCAGGATCCGTCTTGCCAGAAACTGGGATGAATATGTATTTCCTTCCCGCCTGGATGAAGCAGGCAGCAGAAAACTGGTGGATGGTTTAAGAGATGGTTTAAATGACCTGGGAGAAAAAACAGGCAGAAAGCTTGCTTACCGGCCATTGGAGACCATGGGACAGATGGAAAAGAAAGCCTTACGGGAACGGCGGATCCTAAAACGGTGTGACGTGGAGAAAAACTGTGAGCAGCGACTGTATCTTTCAGAAGATGAGTCTGAGAGCATATTGCTGGGGGCAGATGACCATATCCGTCTGCAGCTTTTAGCTCCCGGACTGTGTCTGGAAAAACTGTGGCAGAAGGCAGATGGGATGGATGATGCCATAAATGAGCATTTTTCTTATGCTTATGATGAAAAATATGGATATCTGACTACATTTCCCACCAACATGGGAACGGGTCTTAAGGCATGCGTAGTGATCCATCTGCCTATGCTGTCTCAGCTAAAGAAATTTCAGAGCATTGTAGCAGATATGGGAAGACTGGGAACCTCTATACGGGGGATTTTCGGTGAAGGCAGTGAAAATGCAGGAAACATGTATGAACTGTCCAACCAGAGAACGTTGGGTCTTTCGGAAAAAGAGATCATAGAGCTGGTGAATAAAGCGGCAGTCCAGTTAAACAGCCAGGAATTAAAAGTAAGAAAGGCGGCTTTAAACAGCAGAAGACTGGAACGGGAAGATGAGACTTATAAATCTTACGGTGTTTTAAAATATGCCCGGAAAATGGCAGAAAAAGATGCCAGAGTATTTATCGGACAGCTGATCGCAGGAGAAACAGATGGACTGATCGCTTTTGAAAAAGAAAGCAGCTTATACAGCCTTTTAGTAGGTATAAAACCGGCTAATTTAAATCTGTGGGCCAGCAGGCCTTTAGATAGAGAAGAGATGGACTGTGTAAGAGCAGCTTATATCAGGGAACATCTTCCGCAGATACGCGGCTGATCTTCCACAGAACGATATATGGATGTACTTTCGGAATCTCTCTCAGGTACAAAAAGATTCCGAGAGTACATATGGGACATAAGGAGGACAACAATGGAACGATATACACCACAGGCGAAGGAGGCCTTAAGCCTGGCAGTGGAAATGGCAGAAAGCCTGAACCACGGATATGTGGGAACAGAACATCTGCTGATTGGCCTTTTACAGGAAGGAACCGGCGTGGCAGCCAGGGTTTTAGAGGAAAACGGAGTTGAGGAGGCAAAGGTAGTAGAGCTGGTCAGTCAGCTGATCTCCCCCAATACTTCCGTACAGATGGCAGAAAATGCAGCCTATACCCCAAGAGCACGCCGTGTAATAGAAAACAGTTACAAAGAGGCAGTACGATTTAAGGCAGCGCAGATTGGCACAGAGCACATTCTCATTGCTATTTTAAGAGAGGGAGATTGTGTGGCCAGCCGTCTGCTTAATACCATGGGGATCAGCGTTCAGAAGCTTTATATTGATCTTCTGGCAGCAATGGGAGAAGATGCATCATCTGCCAGGGAAGAGATGCAAAACCGCAGCATGGGGAAAAGGGGCAGTTCTACACCGGCCCTTGACAGCTTCAGCCGCAATCTGACCCAGATGGCCTTAGATGGAAAACTGGATCCGGTGATCGGAAGAGAACATGAGATCCAGAGAGTGATCCAGATCTTAAGCCGCCGTACGAAGAATAACCCCTGTCTTATTGGTGAGCCGGGAGTAGGAAAGACGGCAGTCGTAGAAGGACTGGCCCAGCGCATTGCAGCGGGGGATGTACCGGATACCATTGCCAATAAGAGAGTTATGACTCTTGATCTTTCCGGTATGGTGGCAGGTTCTAAGTACAGAGGCGAATTTGAAGAGCGTATTAAGAAAGTCATTGCAGAGGTAATAGAGTCCAGAGATGTACTGCTGTTCATTGATGAGATACACACCATCATCGGGGCAGGGGGCGCAGAAGGTGCTTTGGATGCTTCCAATATTTTAAAACCGTCACTGGCAAGAGGGGAGCTGCAGCTGATCGGTGCAACTACCATTGATGAATACAGAAAGTACATTGAAAAAGATGCGGCTTTGGAGCGCAGGTTCCAGCCGGTTACAGTAGAAGAACCGTCAGAGGAGGAATCCATAGCTATTTTAAAGGGTCTTCGCAGCCGTTATGAAGAACATCATAAGGTGGAGATCACAGATGACGCTTTAGAGGCGGCGGTAAAGCTGTCTGCCCGTTATATTAATGACCGTTTCCTGCCAGATAAGGCAATCGATCTGATCGATGAGGCAGCGTCAAAAGTGCGTCTGCAAAATTATACCAAACCTGCCAAGATCAAGGACTATGAGGCGCAGATCGATGATCTGGAAGAGGAAAAAGAGACAGCTATCCGGGAAGAAGCTTATGAAAAAGCGGGCGACATTAAGAAGAAACAGGAAAAGTTAAAAGATAAGATCCGGCAGACCCTGGAAAAATGGGAAAAAGAGAAGGAAAACCGAAAACTGACAGTAGGGGAAAATGAAGTGGCAGATGTAGTAGCCGGATGGACCAAGATTCCGGTGAAAAAACTGGCAGAAGAAGAGTCCGAGCGGCTTAAGAACTTGGAGAATATTCTTCATGAAAGAGTGGTAGGCCAGGAAGAAGCAGTAACTGCTGTATCAAAAGCCATCCGAAGAGGCCGTATTGGATTAAAGGATCCTAAACGTCCTATTGGTTCTTTCTTATTCCTAGGGCCTACGGGTGTGGGAAAAACAGAGCTTTCAAAGGCGCTTGCAGAAGCTATGTTCGGTACAGAAAGCTCCCTGATTCGGGTTGACATGTCAGAATACATGGAAAAGCACAGTGTATCCAAGATGATCGGTTCACCGCCAGGATATGTTGGTTATGATGAGGGCGGTCAGCTTAGTGAAAAGGTGCGCAGGAATCCTTACAGCGTGATCCTTTTTGATGAGATCGAAAAAGCTCATCCTGATGTATTTAATATCCTGCTTCAGGTATTAGATGATGGGCATATCACAGATGCCCAGGGAAGAAAGATTGATTTTAAGAATACGATCATCATTATGACTTCCAATGCAGGTGCAGAGAATATCATTGCTCCGAAACGCTTGGGATTTGGTGTTGCTACGGACGCAAAGGCAGATCACGAGTTTATGAAAGGCCGGGTTATGGAAGAAGTAAAACGCCTGTTCAAACCGGAATTTTTAAACCGTATTGATGAGATCATCGTTTTCCATCAGCTGACCAAGGAACACATGAAGGGTATTGCCGATATTATGTTAAAGGGCATTGAAAAGAGATGCAAAGAACAGTTAGGCATTGCACTTACTGTAAATGAAGCTGCAAAAGAGCTGCTTATTGATAAGGGGTATGATGAGAAATATGGTGCAAGACCGCTGCGCCGTACCATTCAGAGCATGTTAGAGGACAAGATGGCAGAGGAAATCTTAGACGGCAAGATCAGAAAGAGCACAGGTATAGAAGTGGGCTGCGAAGAAGGAAAGCTTACTTTTACAGTAAAAAAGAGAGCAGCTGCCAGAAAGAAAAATGCAGCAGTAAAAGCTTAAAATATACTGGTTATTTTAAAGAAACTGTTGTATAATCGAAAATACCCCTTATGAAAGTTCCCGGGGAAACGGTGAGAACCGTAAAGTTTTAGCAGAATGCTGTACAAGAGAGTATATAATTAAGAAACAGGAGGATAAGAAGATGCCAGTCGTTGAAGAATTGATCCGCGCAGAGCAGGATGGCACCATCAGTTTTGGAAATTATAAGTTAGGACAGAAGTCAAAGAAGTCTGATTTTGAATATCAGGGTGATATTTATAAAGTAAAAACTTACAATGAGATCACAAAGCTGGAGCGCAACGAAATGTTTGTTTATGAATCTGTTCCAGGTACAGTGGCTGAACATTTTAGAGTAACGGATGACACCGTAGAATTTGAGGTAGAGGGCGATAAGGATGCCCAGATTACCGTACAGCTGGAAAATGATACCGATTATGAGGTATATGTAGACGGAGTTGCTGTTGGAAGCATGAAGACCAACATGAGCGGTAAATTAAGCGTCAGCGTTGAGCTGGAAGAAGGAACTTCTGTTAAAGTAAAGGCAGTAAAGAGAGCATAAATATGGCAAAAGCAAAGACAACTGCATTTTTCTGTAAAGAATGCGGATATGAATCATCCAAATGGCTGGGACAGTGTCCAGCCTGCCGGGCGTGGAACACACTGGTAGAAGAACCGGTAGCAAAAGCCACACCGGCTGCAGGAAAAGGACGGATGTCTGCTGAGAGAGGAGCGGGTATGGCTGCGGCTAAACCCGCTCTTCTTTCAGAGATACATCTGGAAAAGGAAGACAGGATCAGCACAGGTTTTAAGGAACTGGACCGGGTATTGGGAGATGGCATTGTAGCAGGTTCTCTGGTACTGGTAGGCGGCGATCCGGGCATTGGAAAATCCACACTGCTTCTGCAGGTGTGCCGCCATCTGGCTGCTGCAGGCCAGAAGGTTCTTTACATCTCAGGAGAAGAGTCTTTAAAGCAGATCAAAATGCGTGCAAACCGTATTGGAACAGTAACAGGAGAGCTGCGTTTTTTAAGTGAAACAAACCTGGAGCGCATTGAGGCAGTGATCGATCAGGAAAATCCCCAGATCGTAGTGATAGACTCCATTCAGACCATGTACCGGGAAGAGATCACATCTGCTCCGGGAAGTGTCAGTCAGGTGAGAGAATCTACGGGTATTCTTATGCAGATCGCCAAAAGCCGTGGAATTGCTGTTTTCGTAGTAGGCCATGTAACAAAAGAGGGTGTTGTGGCAGGCCCAAGGGTATTAGAGCATATGGTAGATACGGTTCTTTATTTCGAAGTAGACAGAAATGCAGTTTACCGTATTCTTCGCAGTGTAAAAAACCGGTTCGGATCTACCAATGAGATCGGTGTGTTTGAAATGGGAGAAGAGGGACTGGCAGAAGTGGAAAATCCTTCTGAATATATGTTAGAAGGACGGCCAAAAGAAGCTTCCGGTGCAGTTGTTTCCTGTTCCTTTGAAGGGACCCGGCCTATTTTACTGGAAGTACAGGCTTTGGTGGCAGAAACTAATTTTGGTATGCCCAGAAGAACCGCTGCTGGTACGGATTATAACCGTGTGAATCTTTTAATGGCAGTGCTGGAAAAAAGGTGCCGCTATGAACTTTCCCGTCTGGATGCTTATGTAAATATTACCGGTGGTATGCGTATGAGCGAACCGGCACTGGATCTGGCCATTGTTATGGCGTTGATGTCCAGTTATAAGGACAGACCGGTAGATCCGGGGATGCTTATCTTTGGGGAAGTAGGACTTTCCGGGGAAGTGCGGGGAATCTCTCAGGCGGCCCAGAGAGTAGCAGAAGCGGCCAAGCTGGGATTTACATCCTGCGTGCTGCCGAAAGTAAATATGGAAAAGATAAAGCCTGTAGAAGGAATACGCATGATCGGCGTGTCCAATGTGCGGGAAGCCATTGGGCTTTTGTAGTTCTGGGATCTGTAAGCAGAGAAAAACAATTGCAACCAGATAGTTGTTTTTCTCTGACCATTACTGTACAAAAAAACAGGAAAAAACATACAATTAATTTTTTTGAAAAAACTTTGAAAAAAATTAAAAATAGTTGTTGACAGTTAAGGCAGGGTGTGATATTATAATACCTGTTCGAGGGAACACAAAAGAAAAACAAAAACATAGGGGAATAGTTCAATGGTAGAGCAGCGGTCTCCAAAACCGTAGATGGGGGTTCGAGCCCCTCTTCCCCTGCTGACTATTTGAGAGAATAGCCCAACCCGAAGGAAGTTCAGAAGTCGTATGGCTTTTGGGCTTTTTCTTTTTATGTTGTGAAATCCATAAGAACAGGGAGATACCTATGAATAAGAAAGAATGCAATGAGATAAAAAAACTTTTTACCCCGGCAAATTGTGCGATCAGCCGGATCTGCGGCTGCTATGTAGACTCAGAAAAAAACAAAAAAACGGAATTAAAAGAGGCTTTTCTGTCTCTTCCGGAGGAAGAAGCCTTTAAGTATTTTACCATTTTCAGAAATGGCCTTTCCGGTACCATTGGAAAGAACCTGTTAAATATGGAATTTCCGCTTCATGCCGAAGAAGAGGGGGGTACACAGAACTTTCTTTTGAAGCTGCGTGACAGCGAGTTAAAAGATGACGGCCTGATCGAAGAATTTTATGACCGCATTATTGCCAACTTTGATTATGCAGAAAATTACTATATTATCCTGATCCACTGTGCCTATGATATCCCTGCAAAGGCTACAGATGGTTCTGAAATGTTTGACGCATCGGATTATGTTTATGAATTTATCCAGTGTACGATCTGCCCTGTAAAGCTTTCAAAAGCAGGCCTGTGTTATAATTCCATGACCAATGCCATTGAAAATAGGATCCGTGACTGGCTGGTAGAGGCACCTGTGACCAGTTTCTTATTCCCGGCTTTTAACGATCGCAATACAGATCTTCACAGCCTTCTTCTTTATGCAAAGAACGGAGAACAGCTGCCAGATACGCTGATCGATGAAGTGTTAGGCTGTCATACTCCTATGTCTGCCAAAAGCCAGAAGGAAACATTCCAGGCGATCGTAGAAGAAACTTTGGGCGATAACTGTGATTTTGAGACAGTAAAGAGCATCCATGAAAATTTAAGTGAACTGGCAGAGGAGACAAAGGATGAGCCGGTACAGCCTGTATTAAATAAGACCCAGTTAAAGCAGCTTCTGGAAAATAATGGAGCTGATCCGGAAAAACTCCAGGAATTTGACAGCCGTTATGTAGATGTAGAGGACGCTCCGGAGACCAGTTTTGCAGTTTCTAATGTAGTAAATACAAAAAGCTTTGAGATCAAGACCCCGGATGTGACCATTAAGGTGGCACCAGATAAAACATATCTGGTAGAGAACCGTATGATCGATGGCAGGCCCTGTCTTGTGATTGCCATTAATGAACATGTGGAGATCAATGGGATTTCTGTGCTTCCAGTGCCGTTAAAGGATCGAAAAGGGGCAGCAGAAGCCGGCCTGGATGCCCAGGAAGAAAGTGCACCCTGGGGTGAAGAGACAAAACCTGTAAATATTTCTGCAGATGATACAGATGAAGTACGGCCTGTAGCTACAGGCATCCGTTCTGTGGAAGATATCTGATCATGTTTGCAGGGGCTGCCGGGAAGCAGAGGTGCCTTTGTTGGTTTGGACTATTTCCTTCTATAAGTTTTTGATATAATCTGGACAAAATTACCAATAGTTGTTATAATGACTATGTTGTTCTGTGAAAAATAAAACAGGACATATAATGGCTACTACTTCATTGACTAGAAAAAAAAACATACGAGCGGAAGGAAGAGAGTACAAATGAGTCGGACAATTAAAGCAGGATGTGTATATCGTCAGTATTCCAAGGATGGAATGCCGATCGCAGATTATAAAAGTTCAAGATTGGCCCATGAAGCTACAGGGGTTTCTTTAGGTTCTATTGCCAGAGCAGCCCATGGCGAACGGAAAACAGGAGGCGGATATCTTTGGAGAGTGGTTCCTGAAGATCTTCCATGGGAACCGATCCAGGTAGATTTAAGCAGCAAGATCGGATATCATGATAAGAGACCGCTGATCCAGCTGACATTAGATGGTCAGGTAGTGGCAGAATATTTGTCTATTGCTCATGCCAGCCGCGCATTGAATATCAGCCGCAGAAGCATTTCTTGTGCTATCACAGGAGCACAGAAGACTGCTGGCGGATATAAATGGGTGGAAAAGGAAACAAAGGAAAAGCAGGAAGAAAAAGCCTGAAATCCTGAAATAAAAAGATAAGAAATACGATAAAATCGTGCAAAATTAAATAAAAATATACTTGTCTGCAGCAAGAACAATTCAGGTGGTTTCCATAAAAACTGGAAGCCACCTTTCTTTTGTGCACAAAAACAGATACAATGAAGAAATAAACTACAGCAGTTTACATAAATTTTAAGAAAAACAGGCATAATTGAGCATAAGGAATAAAATTTGACATTGAAAAATAATCGTGATATATATATTCCAACGTTCAGAAAGACCTGAACGATAAGCACTTTAACCGGGAAATTTCCAGGCAAAAAAAGGAGTCTTAAATGATGAAAGAAAAGAAGATCATGCTGCCATCTGTAGAGGAAGCAAAACATTTTGTAGCAGAGGCATCAAAGTGTGACTTTGACATTGATGTATTCTATAATCGCGTCACAATTGATGCAAAATCCATTCTGGGTGTTTTAAGTCTTGACCTTGCACGGATTCTGACAGTCCAGATGAACGGAGATAATGCAGAATTTGAAGAATATCTGGATACTTTAGCGCCTGCTAAAGCTGTGAATGCAGCTTAATGGAAAAATGTAAAACTTCACAGTGAAAATGACAATGAGGCAGAGATGCGAACATAAGTTTGCATTTCTGCCTCTGTTATGTTATTCTGAGAGTAATAGTGTATGTTCTCTTGGAGTCTTTCAGGTACAGAAAGATTCTGAGAGAACATCTGTGATACAGGAGGAGACACATTTGGAAACGATCCGTATTTCTGTTCGGAATCTGGTAGAATTTGTTATGAGATCCGGGGATCTGGACAACCGCAGGAGCCAGGGGGCGAAGAAAGAGGCGATGCAGGCGGGAAGCAGGCTGCACAGGAAGATACAAAAACGTATGGGAGCTGATTACCGGGCAGAAGTGGTGCTGAAGCATCTGGTAAGAGAAGATGAGTTTTCTATTTTGCTGGAAGGCCGGGCAGACGGCATTATAACAGAGGCGGCGGGAGTCACCATAGATGAGATTAAATGCATCTATATGGATGTGGAACGTTTAGAAGAACCGGATCCGGTCCATATGGCCCAGGCTTTGTGTTATGCCTATATATACGCCTGCGATAATGGTCTGGACAGTATTGGGATCCAGCTTACTTATTGTAATATAGAAACAGAGCAGATCCGCCGTTTTAAGGAAGCAAAGTCCTTTGAAGATCTGGAGATCTGGTTTCAGGGACTGATCCACGAATATGTTAAATGGGCCAGATATCTTTATCATCACAGTATTCGCAGAACAGAATGTTTAAAGGAGCTAAAATTCCCTTATGAATACAGGGAAGGGCAGAAAGAACTGGCTGTTTCAGTATACAAAAGTATTGCCAGAGGAAGAAATCTCTATATCCAGGCGCCTACAGGGATCGGAAAGACCTTATCCTGCGTATTTCCCAGTTTAAAAGCTATAGGAGAAGGACTGGGAGATAAATTATTCTATCTGACTGCCAAGACCATTACCCGAAGTGTTGCTGAGGAGACATTTTCTCTTCTCAGAGAAAGAGAACACCTGTATTTCAGTACGGTAACTATTACTGCAAAAGAAAAGCTGTGTGTGCGGGAAAAGCCAGACTGCAATCCGGAAAGCTGTCCCAGAGCAAAGGGACATTTTGACCGGGTCAA
>UQTA01000059.1 GCA_900543885.1 uncultured Clostridium sp. | reverse complement strand
AAATACAAATAAGATTCCAACAGAACCGTGGGACACACGGGGATAGCTCGCTTATGCTTTGCCCTATCGGGCAATCGAACGAGAAGCCCCCACTTCAAGCGTTAGCTAAGTGGGGGGAGCATGTCACTAAAAAGGTGAAAGCAAAGAAAAAGGAAGCAAGTATTCCGTAAAATAGTGCCTTTTTCATTAAAATACCTCCAGATCCCGTCCGTTTACGGTCATTCCCTCATAACCGGCAGCACGGATCTCATCTAAAATAGCTTCGTCCCTGCGGCGCATTTCTGCTTCCAGATTGATATGATTGTCCTGGATATTCATATGGTAAATGCGATGATAGGTGACAAGAAGTTTTGGCTTTGCTTTTTGTGCTACTTTTGCCAGGTCTGTACTTAAGGTGTGTACTTCCTGGTGATATTTCTGCCATTTTGGTTCTCGGCAGGTGATACCAGCGCTGTATTCCACTTCATGAAGAAGAATATCGCAGCCAGCGGCTTTTTCAGCTACGATGTCTAATGGGGCAGTGTCTCCTGAGATCACAATGGTGCGGTCAGCAGTCACAAATTTATAGCCGTAGCTGATGAGAGTTCCATGGCTGACAGGAAATGCTTCTACAGTGACACGGTTATCCTTATAAACAATACCTGGCTCTTCAATTTCCGTTACATCTACCTGGTAGCCCTGTTCATTGGCTTTTTCAAAGCCATGGATACGGAAATCAATATCTGTTTCATAGGCCTTTAAAATGTGTTCTGTCATATGTTTTAAGCCTTTTGGGCCAAAAACTTTTAATGGAACAGCCCGCTCCAGCACCCAGGGGGTAAAGATCAGATCCGGGTATCCGGCTGTGTGATCTGTGTGCAGATGGGTGGAAAAAGCCACTGTAAGGAGATCAGGGCGAAGGGCATCAATGCCGTTAAAATAAGCTTTAGAAGCCTGACGTACTACGCCTGGTCCAAAATCTACCAGATAGGCTCTGTCACCAACGACCACGGCAGAAGCAGGTCCGCTGGCATTGGGGCAGGCGTTTGGGGTTCCAGTTCCTAAAAGGACAAGTTTTGTTTCCATGATGTACATTCTCCTGTGTTTTTAATTATTTTTGAAAAATAAATGTCTGCGCTGCAGCCGCTTGCTTTTTGCTGCACTCATTCTATTCCATATCAAGCAGCATTTTCTTTACTTCGATCATGCGGTCACGCAGGTTAGCAGCTTCCTCGAAATTCAGTTCTGCAGCAGCCTGACGCATCTTCTTTTCCAGTTCTTTTGCAAGCTTCTTTAATTCTTTTTCATCCATGGATTCCAGATCTTTTTCATCAGAACCGTGAGGATTTTCCACAGCCTTGGAAATAGCGATAAGGTCACGGACAGCCTTTTTAATGGTAGTAGGTGTGATACCGTGTTCTTCATTGTATTTCTGCTGGATCTTGCGGCGGCGCTCTGTCTCGTCAATGGCTTTTCTCATGGAATCGGTGATGGTATCGGCATACATGATCACATGGCCTTCAGAGTTTCGGGCGGCACGGCCGATGGTCTGGATCAGGGAAGTTTCAGAACGGAGAAATCCCTCTTTATCTGCATCCAGAATGGCAACCAGCGTGATTTCCGGGATATCCAGACCTTCACGCAGAAGGTTGATGCCTACCAGGACATCAAATACATCCAGACGCATATCACGGATGATCTGGGCCCGCTCTAAGGTATCGATATCTGAATGGAGATATTTAACACGGATGCCTGCTTCCCGCATATAATCAGTAAGGTCTTCGGCCATTCTCTTGGTAAGGGTGGTGATCAGAACCTTGTGGTGGGCGGCAGTTTCTTTGTTTACCTCAGAGATCAGATCGTCGATCTGGCCTTCTACCGGCCGGACAGAGATCTCAGGATCCAAAAGTCCCGTAGGCCGGATGATCTGTTCTGCACGGAGCAGTTCGTGATCCCTTTCATAATCAGAAGGAGTGGCAGATACAAACATCATCTGGTTGATCTTTCCTTCAAATTCCTCAAAGTTCAAAGGTCTGTTATCCAGTGCAGAGGGCAGACGGAAACCATAATTTACCAGTGTAGACTTACGGGAACGGTCACCGGCATACATTCCCCGGACCTGAGGCAGTGTAATGTGGGACTCATCTACGATAATAAGGAAATCTTCCGGGAAATAGTCGATCAGCGTACAGGGCGGTTCTCCCGGTGCCAGACCGGTCAGATGCCTGGAATAATTTTCGATACCAGAGCAGAATCCTGTTTCCCGCATCATTTCCACATCAAAATTGGTGCGTTCAGAAATGCGCTGGGCCTCTAAAAGCTTGTCTTCACTTTTAAAATAAGCTACACGTTCTTTTAATTCCTCTAAAATGTGTTCCGTTGCCTCTAACATCTTTTCCTTGGGGACAACATAGTGGGAAGCAGGAAAGATCGCCACGTGGCCTAACTGTGCTTTGATCTCACCGGTCACCGTATCGATTTCCATAATGCGGTCTACTTCATCACCGAAAAATTCGATCCTGTAGGCTTCGCTGTCAGAATAAGCAGGGAAGATATCAAGAACATCCCCTTTTACCCGGAAAGTTCCTCGCTTAAAATCCATGTCATTGCGGTCATACTGGATCTCAATCAGCTTTTTGATCACATCATCCCGGTCTTTTTCCATACCTGGGCGCAGGGAAATGACCATGTTCTGGTAATCAATGGGACTTCCCAGACCATAAATACAGGACACAGAGGCAACAATTACCACATCCCGGCGTTCTGAAAGAGCAGCAGTAGCGGAATGACGCAGCTTGTCGATCTCATCGTTAATAGAGGAGTCTTTTTCAATGTAGGTATCTGTAGAAGGAACATAGGCTTCCGGCTGGTAATAATCGTAGTAAGATACAAAGTATTCTACTGCGTTTTCCGGGAAAAATTCCTTCATTTCAGAATAAAGCTGGGCTGCCAGCGTTTTATTGTGGGCAATGATCAGAGTAGGGCGGTTTAACTGCTCTATTACATTTGCCATGGTAAATGTCTTACCGGAGCCAGTAACACCTAAAAGGGTTTCAAATTGATTTCCTTCTTTAAATCCTTTGACCAGCTGTTCGATCGCCTGAGGCTGGTCACCGGTAGGTTTATATTCAGATACTAATTTAAAATGATCCATGAAGTACTCCTGTTTAATTTGTCAAAGGATAGTTGCAATCCGCTTTCGCTATTGCTCATAACCGAATTTATAAAAAGTATAGTTACAGTTCAGCCTTGCGAAGATTTAGGGTTAAAAGTACGTTGAAAACTTGTTTTCATAAGTGCTTTTGGCGCTAAATCTTCATAAGGCAGACGCCCAAAGCTTCTTGTCCGCTATAAGCGGGCAAGAAGATGCAAGGCTGAACTGTAACAAAGTATATCATGCATTTTGGAAAAAGTATAGACGGAACAAAGAACATTTGTTCTCTATATGGCTTTTTACAAGTCTATGCAGGTATGGGAAAATAAGAAGAGGGAAGTCTTTAGGGGACAGTGGCTGGTCTGCGATCTTGGCAGAGAACTGTCTGCACAGGTCAGTCTGTTTCCAAGAACAGGTTTTGCCCGGCTGATCGGTGAGGAAACCATTAAAACAGGAAATGAGATCTTTGACAAACGCTTTACAGTCTGGTCTGATGACAGAGATCGTGTTTTCCATATTTTAACACCACATGCCATAGAATACATTCTTTCGGCGGCCAAAATAAGCGGCGGAAAGCTGTATATGAGCTTTTTAAAGGAAGGAAAGGTTCATATTGCAGTGGAAAGTGACCGTGATTTCTTTGAAATCGGAGGCGGAAGCGCAGATCCGGATCGTCTGAGGGAGAAGATCCGGTCTCAGATCCGCTGGTTTACAGACATGATGGATGAACTGCGTCTGACAGAAAGAATTTATCGATGAACTGTAACATGAAATAATGGTACAATTTCAGACTATATTCCTATAAAATCGTAAACTCTTTTTAAGGTTTCTGAAATTGCATATTTCTACCCTCTTTATTATAATAAAAATAAATAATAAATGAGATATTTTTATAAAGAATTATAGTAAGGAGGATGAAATATGAAGATGAGAAAAGTTTGGTGTATTGCATTAGCTGCAGCAATGACGTTTATGTCCGTTATGCCTGCGTTTGCAGCGGATACAAAGATCGATACTGTAAAACTGACTTTTTCCTATGACAAGGCGCCGGCCAGTGGAGATTTCATTGGTTCTATCCATGTAAGTGGTGATACAGGCAGTTATTATGTAGAGTCTGCTGAGTATACCAATGCAGATGACCAGGATACATGGACAGTAGGCGATGTACCGGAAGTAAAGGTAGAGCTTTATGCAAAAGACGGTTATCGTTTCTCTTATACCAGCAAAAGCCATTTTAAACTGTCTGGATGCAATGCTGAGTTCCAGAAGGCAAAGATCTATGACAGCGGCGATTATATTGAAGTAACAGCCCAGTTAAAACGGGTTGGCGGCAAACTGGAAGGAACTTCCAATCTGGAATGGAATGATGGTATTGCGGAATGGGATTCCATTGATGGTGCCAAAAGCTACGATGTAAAGCTGTTAAGAGATGAAAAAACAGTGACAACGGTAAGTACCACAGCAACTTCCTTTAACTTCTCCGGTTACTTTAATAAAGAAGGTGACTATACATTCCGTGTAAGAGCGATCGCAAGCTACAACAACAAAGCAGGTGAATGGTCTGAAGATTCTTCTTCCTATTATGTGGATGAGGATGAGGCAGGAACTTATAATGGAACCGGAAGATGGGTCCAGGATAATAATGGCTGGTGGTATTCTTATTCCACCGGAGGTTACCCATCCAATGGCTGGAAGCAGATCAATGGTGCATGGTATTACTTTAATACCTCAGGTTATCGTCAGACTGGATGGGTAAGAGTTGACAGACAGTGGTATTACTTAAATGGTGACGGTGTTATGACCAGTGGCTGGCAGTTTGTAAATGGTGCATGGTATTACCTGAATGGCAGCGGCGAGATGCAGACCGGCTGGCAGTCCGTAGGCAATAAATGGTATTATCTGGATTCCAATGGTGTTATGCAGACGGGCTGGAAGCAGATCGGAGGACAGTGGTATTATCTGAACGGAAATGGTGAGATGACCACCGGCTGGCAGTTTGTAGGCGGCAGATGGTATTATCTGGGTGGAAATGGTGTAATGTATGCAAATACATGGACTCCTGACGGAAGATATGTAGATGGTTCCGGTGTTTGGGTACAGTAAATCTAACACACAGAAGAAGGACTGAAAGAAACAACAGAAAATTGATCTTTTAGCCGGGAATAACGGTAAACCTGATTGGAAAGACGATCCTCAGCGGGAACTTCAGTCTGATTGATAAATGTTACAAGATCTGCAAGATCACGGTAAGGTAATTGGTCATCATCAGGTAAAAGTAAAACCTCATGAATGCTGGAGGGAAGGATCAGAATATCACGGTCCATCCCTTCAGCAAAATTTTTGATCACATCTTTGTAAAGAACACAGGCAGCGCCATTGATGCCGTTTTTGTTGGTAAGGACATAAAAGGGAGTTTCAGGAAGCGATGGATTATATTGCAGGTGTTCAGGATCGAGATTTTCAAGAATACATGCCATACTGGATATAACAGGAGGAAAAAGCCTGGGAGTATTAAGAAGAGACTGCGTATAAAGTTCATCTGCTGTAATACCCCAGGTTTTCATATGATAATCGGAAACCGCGGCAGTCATAATGCCGTTGTCATTTCCCTGAATATACAGATAAAAGACAATGGAAAGATCCATCCATGGGATATGAGGGACCGTTTTTAAGAAAGACTGATTGGAAGCAGTGTTGATCAGGCGGAAAGCAATGCGGGAAGAAAGAGACTCATAATCTGAAAGGACCAATTGATTCAAGGAAGGCGGATAGCTGTTTTGGCGATAGACTTTTAGAAGATCCTGAACGATCTGTTCCAGAGAAACACCTTTTTCATATTGCTCATAAAAAGAATTGAGATAAATAGAAGGCGCTACGGTATCACAGCCTTTTGTAATACAGAGACCGTCCAGCACCAGTCCGTTATTTTTCTGTACTTTCCGCAAAGTAAGAAAGTATCCGTCCCCCAGTTTCTGTTTCATTTGTTTTTTTACTGTTTCGAGAAATTCATTGTATACCAAAAGATATACCTCCTAATATAATATTTATGAAAACTGCCCATGCAGATCCATACGAAAAAATAGCAGACTAAAAATGGATATGTTATGATTTGTTTCAGATGATTGATTACAGATCATAAGAAAATATAAAGATAAATATAAGATATGTAATCAGAATAAAGGATGGGGGAAGATTTGTCAAGAGTAAGAGAAAAAATTCCGTTGCTGGTCATGCAACCTATGAACAGTAACTTGCTGTTCAGAATGGAAACATGTATAATGAGCGAAGAAAAAAACAAGCGGCTGCGGAGCAGACATTTGTTTTTTACGAGCCATTAACGAAGGTCTTGCCTGCGTAAGCAGGCAGTGGAGCGCGCCAGCGCGGGAGACCTGAGTATATGACCTTGAAAAAAGGCAAAAAAAAGAATGCGTCTGAGAGGAATCGAACCTCCGCACGCGGCTCCGGAGGCCACTGCTCTATCCACTGAGCTACAAACGCATCTCTAGTATCATACTATATTTTTGCCAAAACTTCAAGTGTTATTTGGACACAACTGCTAAAAAACTTTTGTAAAATCAGGGGGAGAGAAGATGAAAAAGAAAAAAATCATAGCAGCAGGACTAGCTGTTATTATGGCTCTGACAGCAGCGGGCTGCCATTCAGCTTCAAAAAACAGGCCGCCAGAAACAACAGCAAAAGAAAGCCGGAAAGAAGACAAAAAAGAAACAAAAGAAGACAAAAAAGAAACAAAAGATGAATCAGAAAAAGAGACAGGGGAAGAATCAGGATCTGAGAAAGGCCTGACACTTGGAAAATGGTTTCAGAGGACTCCAAAAACATTACATCCGAACATCCATACAGAATATACAAGAGGATATGTGTCTGATGGCGTCTGGATCAACTACAGCCTGAAAACAGCAGGTCTGGTATTAAATGAAGAAGAGGCAGCTGTTTATCCAAAGCTGGACCAGGCACTGTCAGAGGAATATAATTCTCTGAAAGAAAGTACAAAAGCCGATCTGGACAATCTGAAAGAATCAGCAGAGAGTATGACTGAATATGCCCAGACCGGAAACATGCAGCTTACCGCCGAGTATACACCCAATATTCTTCGGGCAGATGAAAATGTAGTAAGTTTTGAGCAATATTACTATGACTACTATGGTGGGGCACATGGATATAATTCTTATACCGGTTTTACCTTTGATACGAAAACTGGAAAAAAGCTGGAACTTTCTGATGTGATCACAGATGAGAGCAAAGTAAAAGAAGGAATCGTGAAGGAATTAAAAAGCAGGTATGCAGACGAAGAAGGCCTGGTGGAAAATAATACTCCACAGGACGATGCAGATGCATTTTTTGAATACTTAAAATCTCCGGATACAAAAGATGCAGTTGCCTGGAGCCTTGGTACGGACCGGCTGAATATTTGTTATAATCCTTATAATATCGGTTCATGGGCTTTGGGAATCGTTCGCGTCAGCCTTCCATTTAAAACCTATCCGGATATAGTAAAAGAAGAGTATCAGGCGGCTCCTTCTGACTATGCAGTCAAGCTTGATATCTATACAGATTACAGTGCTGACATCTACAATGACGGTAATTTTACAGATATAAGTGTATATCCTGACGGGGCAGACGAGTATGCTTACAGTGCTTTGCAGATACAGCTTAAAAAAGAAGACGGACAGGTTATAAGCAATGTTTTTGACGATATGTATTATTTTAGCTGTGATGCATATTATGTGAAAACAGGAGACCGTCATTTTGTTCATGTTCTGACCAACGGGGAAAGTGACTGGACAACAGACAATGTATATGAGATCACAAACGGCCAGATCCAGAGTCTGGGCTATGTAGAGGGAAGCCCGGCACTGATTGATTATGATGGATACAGTTATGGGAATGCAGAAAATATTGCAGTGAACATAAATGAAACGGCTGCCTATAATGATCCAAATGCTATTTATCTTGGGACAACTATGAATGCTTTCAGTACTTATTCTGGAAACCGGTATTATCAGGTAGGAAAAACAGGCGCCTTGGAAAGCCATGGACCTTATATGGCAGAACCAACAGATACAGAGCCGGTTGTCAAAAGAACACTGACTGTAGAAGAAACTGACTTAAAAGGACGGGAAACAGGAAAGACGAAGGAGATCCCTGCAGGAACGAAGCTGCAGTTTTATATGACGGATAATGAAAGTTATGTGATCTTCCGATATGATGGTGATCAATATGGAAAAGTATCTATGGATAATAGTGACTGGCCGCAGAAGATAAACGGGGAAGAGTTGGAGACTATACTGGATGGTACCATGTTCGCCGGGTAATATTTTACATAAAAGTTACAAAAATTTTCAATACAGACCGGTTTTATTAAATATGAGTTGCATTTATGTGAAATATATGATAGAATCTATACAAGCTGTCCGGGAGGCTTTCCGGCAGACAAACAATGAAATCCTATTCGCATTACACCAGAGAGCCAGGAGTTGATCTCCTGGCTTTTTGGTATGCAAAATTAGGATTTAATGTTATTTTTTTACAGCAAGCTGTCTTGTCACATGACAAAAGTGATTGACAAGACATAAAAACGGAGTTAGAATTGCCAGGACGTGAAATAAATGTTTGAAAAAAAGATAAAAGCGATGGAGGCACTATGGAAAAGTTAAAAGATTTTCTGCACAAAAAAGACATCGAGATCAGTGTAAAGAGATATGGTATTGATGCACTTGGTGCAATGGCGCAGGGACTGTTCTGTTCCCTTTTGATCGGAACGATCATCAATACACTGGGAAGTCAGCTGCATATCCCATTTTTGACCATGACTGTGGCAACAGTCAATGATACTGCTTATACAGTAGGCGGTCTGGCATCCGCTATGAGCGGCCCAGCTATGGCAGTGGCCATCGGTTATGCACTGCATTGTCCGCCTTTAGTATTGTTTTCACTGATCACAGTAGGTTTCGCTTCTAATGCACTTGGCGGTGCCGGCGGTCCTCTGGCAGTTTTGTTTGTAGCGATCCTGGCATCGGAAGCAGGAAAGGCTGTTTCTAAAGAAACAAAAGTTGATATTCTTGTTACTCCTCTTGTTACTATTGGGGTAGGTATCGCATTATCTGCACTTTTAGCTCCTGCACTTGGAAAAGCAGCCATGAAAGTGGGAAATGTGATCATGTGGGCAACAGAACTTCAGCCATTTTTAATGGGTATTTTAGTTTCTGTATTTGTAGGAATTGCACTTACTCTTCCTATTTCTTCAGCAGCGATCTGCGCAGCTTTGGGACTTACAGGGCTGGCAGGCGGAGCGGCAGTAGCAGGCTGCTGTGCTCAGATGGTTGGATTTGCAGTTATGTCTTTCCCGGAGAATAAATGGGGCGGCCTGGTATCACAGGGAATCGGTACATCCATGCTTCAGATGGGAAATATTGTAAAAAATCCAAAGATCTGGATCGCGCCTATTGTTACTTCTGCGATCACAGGTCCTGTTGCAACCTGCCTCTTCCATTTGGAAATGAATGGCGCTGCGGTATCATCCGGTATGGGTACCTGTGGTCTGGTTGGTCAGATCGGTGTGTATACAGGCTGGGTAAAAGATGTTTTAGAAGGAACGAAAGCTGCTATTACAGCAGGTGACTGGATGGGACTTATTCTGGTATCTGTTATCCTTCCTGCAGTGATCTGCCCGATCATCAATATGTTCTTAAAGAAGATCGGCTGGGTCAAAGAAGGAGATATGAAATTAAGCTGATGAAGGAAATAGTAAGAAAAAAATAAGAAATGAAATAAGAAATGAAAAAGCTTCTGTATTCCGGGAAAATGACTTTATTTTTGGAAATACAGGAGCTTTTTACGTATGTGTTACATTCATCTTGCCTTATTGCATTTTGGCCTCCTTTTTGTTAGAATAGAGCGGAGTAGTGTCAATAATGGAGGAAGGATAAAACATGAGACGAGATAACCATGGAAGAAAACGGTCCGGCAAAGGATTTGACGATAAAACAAAATATGCCAGATTACTGGCGATCCCTGCAGCGATCGTTATAGTTTTACTGATCGTGATCCTGGTGATGGATAAAAAACCGGGAAACAGTAAGCCTGTTTCGGACAGTACTGTATCAGATGTTTCTTCTGATATTTCTATAGAAGATGATAGCCAGAGCAGTGCGGATGATGATTCCGTTGAGCCGGATAACAAGGAATATAATCAGGATTTTTCTGCGTATGAACTTCAGAAGGATGCTTATCCCCAGGTCAATGAACTGATCAGTACTTATTTCCAGGCAAAGGTAGATCAGGATGTTCAGACTCTTTACAAAGTGTTTGGTAAAGAGGAAGATGACCGTATGGATGAGAGAAAGCAGCAGTTAAAGGACGAAGCTGTTTATATTGAAGATTATCAGGATATTACCTGCTATACAAAAGCGGGAATGACAGATGACTCTTATGTGGTATATGTAACTTATGATGTGAAGTTCCGCAGAGTAGATACACTGGCACCTGGTCTTATGTGGTGTTATGTAGTGAAAAATGATAATGGCGATTACATCATCCGTGAAAATGTAGTTGGTGATGAAGCTGACTATGTTGCCGGCCAGAACCAGACAGAGGATGTACGTCTTTTGTCTACACAGGTCAATGAACGTTTAAAACAGGCAATCGAATCAGATAGTCTGCTGGCGGGTATTTATAAGGACTTAAGCAATGGAGCAGTTGTAAGTGGAGCAGAAGATGAGGAGAATGCAGACAGCCAGGTTATGATTGGTGATGGCTCAGATATTTCCTCTGATGCAGGAGAAGAAAATACAGATGACACTGCTGCAGAAGAAACCACAGTGGAAGAAACTGCTGCGGAAGAATCCCAGGAAGCGCAGACACAGGCAGCAGGAGATTCATCCGATGCTGCGGTGTCTATACAGTAAGATGAAAACTAAGAAAGTAATAGAAAAAGGAAGTAACAAAAATGGATGTAAAAGATTTTTATTTTGATCTGCCACAGGAACTGATCGCTCAGGACCCGTTAGAGGATCGTTCTTCTTCCAGACTTTTAGTACTGGATAAGAAAACAGGAAAAACGCAGCACAGGATTTTTAAAGATATTGTAGAGTATTTAAGACCAGGAGACTGCCTTGTGATCAATGATACCAAGGTCATTCCGGCCAGATTGTTTGGTGTAAAGAAAGATACAGGAGCAAAGATCGAGGTTCTTTTATTAAAACGCCGTGAAAATGATATCTGGGAAACACTGGTAAAGCCGGGCAAGAAAGCAAAACCGGGGACAGTGATTGACTTTGGTGATGGTATTCTTACAGGAACCGTTATTGAAACAGTAGATGATGGAAACAGACTGATCCAGTTCTCTTATGAGGGGATTTTTGAGGAAATATTAGATCGTTTAGGACAGATGCCGCTGCCTCCATACATTACACACCAGTTAAAGGATAAAAACCGTTATCAGACGGTTTATGCGGTTCATGAAGGCTCTGCAGCAGCACCTACGGCAGGACTGCATTTTACAAAAGAACTGTTGAAACAGATCGAAGATATGGGAGTAAAGATCGCCCATGTTACGCTGCATGTAGGCCTTGGAACTTTCCGCCCTGTAAAGGTGGAAAATGTTCTGGATCACCATATGCATTCTGAATTCTATGTAGTAGAAGAGGCAGAAGCCAAAAAGGTCAATGATACAAAAGCGGCAGGCGGCCGTGTGATCTGCGTGGGAACTACCAGCTGCCGTACCGTAGAGTCAGCTTCTACTGAGGATGGTATTTTACAGGCAAAAACAGGCTGGACAGATATTTTTATCTATCCGGGATATAAGTTTAAGGTATTAGATGCACTGATCACAAATTTCCATTTGCCGGAATCTACACTGGTGATGTTAGTCAGTGCCCTGGCGGGAAGAGAGAATATTTTAGCAGCATATAATGAGGCGATCAGAGAAAAATACAGATTTTTCTCATTTGGTGATGCTATGTTTATTGCTGATGACCCACAGCCTGTAAAGAAAGCGTAGGAAGCGAAATGGAAGAGCGTCTGAATAAATGGCTTAGCCGCATGGGAGTGTGTTCCAGGCGGGAAGCAGACCGGTTGATCGAGGAAGGAAAAGTACTGGTTGACGGTAAAACAGCCCAGATGGGTCAGCGGGTGGAAGATGGCCAGAAAGTGATATGTGATGGAAAGCCAGTAGGAAATACAGACGGAGGGCGGGGAGAAGCAAAACCTCCCCGCCCGGTTCTTCTTGCGGTAAATAAGCCAAGAGGAATCGTCTGTACTACTTCGGATAAAGACCGGGCAGAAAACATAGTAGATATGCTTTCATACCCGGAACGTATTTACCCGATCGGCCGCCTGGATAAGGAGTCTGAGGGACTGATCCTTATGACCAATCAGGGAGACCTGGTCAATAAGATCATGCGCAGCACCAATGCACATGAAAAAGAGTATATTGTTACGGTTGATAAGGTTCTGACAGATGAGTTTATGAAACAGATGTCAGAAGGTGTATGGCTGGAAGAATTAGAGAGAAAAACTCTTCCCTGTAAAGTACGCAAACAGGGAGAACGCCGTTTTTCTATTATTCTGACTCAGGGGCTGAACCGGCAGATCCGCCGGATGTGCCAGGCCTGCGGTTACCGGGTGCATCTTCTTCGCAGAGTGCGTATTATGAACATCCAGTTAGGAGGTTTAAAAACAGGAGAATATCGTAAGGTCACAGGGGAAGAATACAAACGACTTATAAAATTGTTGGAAGGCTCCACAAGTCTGTCTGAGACAGACAGAAGAGGAAGACGATATGTGGCTTTCAACCCTAAAAAAGAAGATCAGGTGAATAAATGGAAACAGAGATCCAGAGAATGAAAGAACTGATCCCACGGCTTCGGGAGGCTTCAAAGGCCTATTACCAGGAAAGCCGGGAGATCATGAGCAACTTTGAATATGATAAGCTGTATGATGAACTGTCTGCTTTGGAGGCCAAGACGGGTATTATCCTGTCAGGAAGCCCCACTCAGCAGGTAGGTTATCAGGTACTTAGCGAGCTTCCAAAAGAGACACACGAAGAACCGATGCTGTCTCTTGATAAGACAAAAAGTGTAGAAGACCTGCAGCAGTGGCTGGGGAGCCAGAAAGGCCTTTTATCCTGGAAGATGGATGGCCTTACAGTGGTCCTTACTTATGAAAATGGGACACTGGCCAAGGCTGTTACCAGAGGAAACGGGGAAATTGGAGAAGTCATTACCCCAAATGCAAGGGCATTTTCCAATATTCCATTGACGATCGCTTATAAGGGCCAGCTGATCTTACGCGGGGAAGCAGTTATTACCTATACAGATTTTGAACGCATCAACGAAGAAATCGGAGATGCAGATGCCAAGTATAAAAATCCACGAAATTTGTGCAGCGGCTCCGTCCGCCAGTTAAACAGCAAGATCACAGCAGAACGAAATGTCCATTTTGAGGCATTTGCTCTTGTAAAGGCAGAAGGCGTTGATTTTAAAAATTCCAGAAAAGAGCAGTTTTTATGGCTTAAAAATCAGGGATTTGAGGTAGTACACCATGAAGAAGTGACAGCTGCTAATCTGCCGGATAAGGTTGCCTGGTTTGCAGGGCAGATCGAGCATAATGATATTCCCTCTGATGGGCTGGTGCTCTTATATGATGACATTGCCTATGGAGATTCCCTGGGACGCACAGCGAAATTTCCAAGAAATTCCATTGCCTTTAAATGGCAGGATGAGATCCGGGAAACGACGCTTTCTTATATTGAATGGAGCCCGTCCCGAACCGGTTTGATCAATCCTGTGGCTGTTTTTGAACCGGTTGAATTGGAAGGAACCACAGTCAGCCGTGCAAGTGTCCATAATATCAGCATTATGGAAGGACTGGAACTGGGAGTGGGGGATAAGATCACGGTATACAAGGCAAATATGATCATTCCCCAGATTGCAGATAATCTGACACGCAGCGGTGTAAAGGATATTCCAAAGATCTGTCCAGTATGCGGCGGCGCTACAGAAATCCGTCAGACCAATGACGTAAAGAGCTTATATTGTACCAATCCAGACTGTCAGGCGAAAAAGATAAAAAGCTTTACCTTGTTTGTAAGCCGTGATGCCTTGAATATAGACGGATTATCAGAGGCGACTCTGGAGAAATTCATCGGTGCCGGTTTTATCCACGAATATGCAGATATCTTTCATTTATCGGTTCATAAAGAAGCGATCACCCAGATGGAAGGTTTTGGTCAGAAATCCTATGATAATCTGATCAGCTCTATTAAAACTGCTTCCCATACTACACTTCCAAGACTGATCTATGGCCTGGGAATTGCAGGAATTGGCCTTGCAAACGCGAAAATGCTCTGCCGTCATTTTAACTATGATCTGGAGAAGATGCGTACCTGTGATGGAGAAGAACTGACAGCAGTAGACGGCATCGGCGGGGTACTTGCCCAGGCTTGGGTGGACTATTTTGCTTCTGCAAAGAATAATGAAGTGTTAGACCACTTACTTGGAGAGCTTCATATAGAAAAAGAGCAGGCAGAGGAAAACGGGACTGCTTTTGCGGGAATGACCTTTGTGATCACCGGTTCTGTAGAGCATTTTGCAAACAGGAAGGAATTACAGGCACTGATCGAAAGTAAGGGAGGAAAAGCAACCGGTTCGGTTACTTCCAAAACCACTTATCTGATCAATAATGATACACAATCCAGTTCTTCCAAGAATAAAAAAGCAAAAGAACTGGGAATTCCGATCCTTTCGGAAGAAGATTTCCTGAAGCTGCTTCAGGAGAAGGAAGAGGGGGAAGGCTGATATGCCGATTAAAGTACAGAAGGATCTGCCTGCAAGGGCGATCCTGGAATCAGAAAATATATTTATTATGGATGAAGACAGAGCTATGAGTCAGGATATCCGCCCGCTGGAGATCCTGATCTTAAATCTCATGCCTTTAAAGGAAGATACAGAGACACAGCTGCTGCGGGCACTGTCAAATACACCGCTGCAGGTGGACTGTACGTTTCTGATGTTGTCTACCCATGTGTCTAAAAACACATCTGCCAGTCATCTGAACAAGTTTTATGTTTCTTTTGACAGCATTAAGCGGAAAAAATTTGATGGAATGATCATTACCGGTGCTCCGGTAGAAAATATGGAGTTTGAAGAGGTAAATTACTGGGAAGAGTTGTCCGGTATCATGGAGTGGAGCAAAACCCATGTTACATCTACCATGCATATCTGCTGGGGAGCACAGGCGGGCTTGTATTACCATTATGGCATCCCGAAATATAAGAGAGAAGAGAAGCTTTCCGGTATTTATAACCACAGAGTATTAGACCGGAAGGTTCCGTTAGTGAGAAGCTTTAACGATACATTCCTGGCACCTCATTCACGCTATACAGAGGTACGCAGAGAGGATATTGAAAAGCATCCGGAACTGGTTATTCTGGCAGAATCCAAAGAAGCCGGGATCTTTCTGGTAATGAGCCGGGATGGAAAGCAGATCTTTGTCCAGGGACATCCGGAATATGACCGAATGACTTTAAATAATGAATATCACAGAGATCTGAATAAAGGGCTGAACCCATCTCTTCCGGTCAATTATTATGAGGATAATGATCCGTTTTCTGTACCGGAACTTACGTGGAGAAATACATCCAACACTTTATATACAAACTGGCTGAATTTCTACGTTTACCAGATGACCCCATATCTGTTGGATGACGGGGAATAATATAAGTGATGCCATATAATATATTTTACAGCAGTAAGGCGAGACAGATGAAAAAACAATTATTAACAGCAATGGTACTGGCAGCAGCAGTTGGAATGGCAGGATGCAGCCATGGAAAGCAGGAAGCAGCAGCCACAGAAACCGCAGCAGTTGAAACAACAAAAGAAGCAGCCCAGACTGAGATCAAAATCGATACGGAAACTACCAAAGAAGAGACTTCAAAGGAACAGACAGAAGAAGAGACTTCCCAGGAAGAAACAACAGAAGCTGAGAAAGCACAAAAGGAAGAGGCAGAAGACTCTCTTCCAGAGGCATATCAGGAAATTCTGGGCAAATATCAGAACATGATTCAGGAAAAATGGGAACTGGATCAGGCTTTTGAGGAAAATTTAAGCGGTATTGTAGTAGATTTAAATGATATTGGCAATGCAGCAAATGAAGTGGGATATTATTTGTATGATCTGGATCAGGATGGAAAAGAAGAACTGCTCATTGGAGAGATGGATAATGATGCGCTTGCAAACCGTATTATCTTTGATGCTTATACACTGGTAAACGGAAAGGCAGTGCAGATCTTTGAAAGCGAGAGCAGAAACCGCTACTATCTGGTTGAAGATGAAGCAGGTGCTGTTATTATTGCCAATGAAGCTTCCAATGGTGCAGCTAATTCAGGCTGGCTTTATTATGTAGTAAATGGCACACAGCTGAATGTAGTTCAGTCGGTTATTTTTGACGCAGGGGAAGATGAACAGAATCCGTGGTTTATGTCAACGGATGATGACTGGGATGTATCAAATGATGAACCGGTGGATGAAGATACAGCCATGTCTGTTATAGACTCTTATACAGAAAATTATGTAAAACTGGATTGGATGCCAGTAATTGAATAAGCAGATGCAGAAACTGTGGAAAAATACAGCGTATACAAAAAAGTGAACTGTAACATTTTTCTATAGCTTCTGCATTTTTTTTGTATACAAATGAATACAAAAGTGCTATAGTGATAGAAAAATGAACATTTACCTATTAAACTTAGGGGTAAATGCGGAGAGGAGAATGATCATGTCACAGATACTGGAACAGGCAGATGGTCTTTTACAGGCACTGCCGAAAGAGCAGCTGGGATTTTTCCCGACTCCATTTTACCGTCTGGATCGTCTGTCAAAAGAACTGGGTGTTAATCTGTTTATCAAGAGAGATGATTTTACAGGCATGAACCTGTTTGGGGGAAATAAGGTCCGCAAACTGGAATATCTTTTAGGAGAGGCAAAGGCAAAAGGTTGCGAATATGCTATTACCTATGGCGCGACTCAGTCCAACCACGCCATGGAAACAGCAGCAGCCTGCCGCAGATGCGGGATCAAGCCGATTCTTTACCTGACTGCAGTGGTAGAACCGGATGATGCAGATGTGAGGGCCAACCTGCTTTTAGACAAGATTTTGGATGTTGAGCTGCATATTGTCGACATTCTTCCAGGGGAAACAGAAGATGACGCAGAGGCACGTTCCTTTGAAATGGGTGCAGCAAGAGCAAAGGAATTAAATGAGTCAGGACATCCATGCTATGATATCCCAATGGGCGGAGCAAGTATTGTAGGTTCTGTTGGCTTTGCAAGCGGCTATGTAGAGTTTGAAAAGCAGGTTCAGGCGATGAACCTGAAGGTGGATTATATTTTCCACGCAACAGGAACCGGCGGCACCATGGCTGGCCTGGCGGCCGGAAGAAAGATGGCTCAAAGTGATACGACGATCATTTCCGTCACAGTAAGCCAGAAAGATGAGAAATACTTATGTAAAGTAGAACAACTGGCAAATGATGTGCTGGCACTGGTAAAGAGCCCGGAAAAAGTAGACCGCAGCGAAGACCTTCATATGGATACCGGTTATTACGCACCAGGCTATGAGCAGCCAAATGAGGCAGCAAGCGAAGCAATCCGCCTGTTAGCCCGTACAGAAGGACTGTTTGTGGATCCTGTATACACAGGAAAGGCACTTGCAGGTCTGATCGACTATGTAAGAAGTGGAAAAGTGCCGCAGGGAAGCAATGTAGTGTTCTGGCATACCGGCGGGGCAACTGCTTTGTTTGCTGAGCGGGAGATCTTAGGTAAGCTGTACTGATAATGTTTTTGGAAAGAGGGATGAAAAAGTGAAAACGCTGATCAAAAACGGCTATCTTGTTGATCCGGCCAATCAGGTGCAGGCATATTTAAACCTGGTGCTGGAGAATGGGAAAGTAACAGCCGTAACAGAAGATGAGCCAGAAGCAGATCAGGTCATTGACGCAAAAGGGAAAGTAGTGGCTCCTGGTTTTATCGACATTCATATGCATGAAGATCCGGTAAAGGACGGAAAGATCGAATTCTGTATCTTTGATGCTATGCTGCGTATGGGTGTGACCACAGCAGTAGGAGGCAACTGTGGTATCAATGTATATGATCCGGTAAAATATCTGGATATGGTGGAAAAAGACGGAGCACCGGTAAATGTAATGCTTTTTGCCGGTCATCAGTATTTCAGAGAAACAGCAGGTGCCATGGATAAATATGCACCTGTTACAAAAGAGCAGCAGAAGCATATGAAAAAAGGGCTTGAAAAAGCCCTTGAAGCAGGCTGTGTGGGAATTTCCTATGGACTGCGTTATGTTCCGGGAACAGGCCGTGAGGAGTTTCTGGATACAGCTTCCTGCTGTGAGAAGGAACACCGTCTGATCTCCGCTCATGTAAGAGATGACGAAGACAGGGTGTTTGGAGCAGTAGCAGAAGTAGCCGAGGCGGGAAAATTATACAACATTCCGGTTCAGGTGTCCCATATAGGAAGCATGGGCGGTTTCGGACAGATGAAACAGCTGCTGCGTCAGGTAGATGGCTACCGTATGAATGGCATTGATATAGCCTGTGACTGCTATCCATATTTTGCGTTTTCCACCAGAATCGGTGCAACTACTTATGATGATGGATGGCTGGAGCGCTATCACTGTGATTACAGCGCCTGTCAGCTGACGGAAGGAAAATACAAAGGCCAGAGATGTACGGCAGAGACCTTTGCAGAAATGCGCCGTGATTTCCCGGAGTGCCTGACTGTATGCTATGTTATGGATGAAAAGGATATCCGCCTGGCATTTGCAGATACTGGCGTTATGGTGGGAAGTGATGGCCTGATTGATAATGGCCATGGTCATCCAAGGGC
>UQTA01000058.1 GCA_900543885.1 uncultured Clostridium sp. | reverse complement strand
AGCGGCTGCGAAGCAGACATTTGTTTTTTACAAGCCATTAACGAAGGTCTCGCCTACGCAAGCAGGCAGTAGAGCGCATGGCGCGGGAGACCTGAGTGTAAATAGAGCGCAGGAAAAAACAAGCGGCTGCGAAGCAGACATTTGTTTTTTACAAGCCATTAACGAAGGTCTCGCCTACGCAAGCAGGCAGTAGAGCGCATGGCGCGGGAGACCTGAGTGTAAATAGAGCGCAGGAAAAAACAAGCGGCGCCAAAGGCGGCATTTGTTTTTATAAGCCATTTATAATATATGTAGAGGTTATATGAATATGAATAAGAAACTGGAAGGACATCCCATCTCAAAAGTAGATCCGGGTTCTATTGGCGAGGAACTGGAGCTGGAGCCGGGAGACAGAGTCCTTACCATCAACGGCAATCCCGTTGAAGATATTTTCGATTACGAATACTATGTAAACAGCCCGTCCATGACCATGGTGGTGCGAAAAGCCAACGGGGAAGAATGGGAACTTGATATAGAAAATGATTATGAAGATCTGGGACTTACCTTTGAAAATGGTCTGATGAGCGATTATCGTTCCTGCAGCAATAAATGCATTTTCTGTTTTATTGATCAGATGCCGCCGGGAATGCGGGAAACCCTGTATTTCAAAGATGATGACACCCGTTTATCCTTTCTTCAGGGAAATTATGTTACGCTGACCAATTTAAAAGAGAAAGACATAGAACGTATTATCCGCTTTAAACTGGCTCCTATTAACATTTCCGTACAGACCACGAATCCAGAACTTCGCTGTATGATGCTTCATAACCGGTTTGCCGGGAGAGTGCTGAAACTGATTGACCGTTTATATGAGGCCCAAACCCCCATGAACGGACAGATCGTTCTCTGTAAGGGCGTGAATGACGGAGCTGAACTGGAGCGGTCCATCAGTGATCTTTTTAAATATGCGCCCATTATGCAAAGCGTTTCCGTGGTGCCGGTAGGACTTTCAAAGTACAGAGACGGTCTTTATCCTTTGAAGCCTTTTACAAAAGAAGATGCCTGCGCGACCATTGATATGATCGAAAAGTGGCAGAAAAAGATATATGCACAGTACGGGATCCATTTCATCCATGCCAGTGATGAGTTCTATACATTGGCTGAAAGGGAACTGCCGGAAGAAGAACGTTATGACGGTTATATCCAGCTTGAGAATGGCGTGGGGATGCTGCGGCTTATGGCAACAGAGGTATCTAAGGCACTGGATCAGCTGGAAGGAAACGATGAGCCTGGAATGGTATCCATTGCAACAGGCCGGCTTCCTTATCCGTATATTAAGAAATATGCCGGTTGGATCCAGGAAAAATTCCCAAACAGAACAATCAATATTTATCCTATCCGCAATGATTTCTTTGGTGAAAGCATCACAGTTTCCGGTTTGATCACAGCAAAGGATCTGATCGCTCAGCTTAAGGACCAGGATCTGGGAGAATATCTCCTTCTTCCTATTAATATGTTCCGTATTGGTGAAACTGTATTCCTGGATGACCTGACCGCAGAAGATGTAGAAAAAGCTTTACAAGTTAAGATCCGTATAGTAAAATCAGACGGGCAAGATTTTGTTCATGCTATCCTTGATCCATCTGCAGAGCCGCTGCCGGAACCAGAACAAGAAGGGCTTCCAGGTGAAGAATATGGCTATGAAGGCTATGAGTTAGATGAATTGTGGGAAGATGAAGATGAATATATAGAGGACGATGAAACCGGCTTTCATCAGGAAGGCGAGGAAGAAGACGGTGAATAAAAAGGTCGTCGGCAGCTGTGAATGCTGCGGAAATTATGTATATGATGAAGAAAATGATTACTATGTCTGCGAAGTAGATTTAGATGAGGACGATATGGTACGTTTCCTGAAGGGAGATGTAAAGGCATGTCCTTATTATCAGTCAGATGATGAATATAAGATTGTGCGAAAACAGATGTAGAAACGTTTTTAAAACGTGTTGATAAAGTAAGGAGGAAAACAATTGAGTAAACCAGTCGTGGCTATTGTAGGAAGGCCGAACGTTGGAAAGTCAACCTTGTTTAATGTGATCGCAGGGGATACCATTTCCATTGTAAAAGATACACCTGGTGTTACCAGAGACAGGATCTATGCAGACTGTACCTGGCTGAATATGAACTTTACACTGATCGATACAGGAGGTATTGAGCCTGACAGCAGCGATATCATCCTTTCACAGATGAGAGAGCAGGCGGAGATCGCCATTGCTACCGCTGATGTGATCGTATTTATTGTAGATGTGCGTCAGGGCCTGGTAGATGCTGATTCTAAGGTGGCAGATATGCTGCGTAAGTCCCGCAAACCTGTTATCCTTGCAGTGAATAAGGTAGACAGTCTTGCAAAGTTCGGAAATGATGTTTATGAGTTCTATAATCTGGGAATCGGCGATCCGATCCCTGTATCCGGTGCTTCCCGTTTGGGAATCGGTGATCTGTTAGATGAGGTAGTAAAGCATTTTGATGCTTCCCAGATGGAAGAAGAGGAAGATGAACGTCCAAGGATCGCAGTTGTAGGAAAGCCGAATGTAGGAAAATCTTCTCTGATCAATAAGCTTTTAGGTGAAAACCGTGTTATTGTTTCTAATATTGCAGGAACCACCAGAGATGCAGTGGATACAGAGATCGTTCATAATGGTGTTCCTTATGTATTTATTGACACAGCCGGACTTCGCCGCAAGAATAAGATCAAAGAGGACTTAGAGCGCTACAGCATCATCCGTACTGTAACAGCAGTAGACCGTGCAGATGTAGTCATTATAGTGATCGATGCTAAAGAAGGCGTTACCGAGCAGGATGCAAAGATCGCAGGTATTGCACACGAACGCGGAAAAGGTATTATCGTTGCAGTAAACAAGTGGGATGCAGTAGAAAAGAATGACAAGACCATTTATCAGTATACGAATAAGTTAAAAGAGACGCTTTCTTTTATGCCTTATGCAGAGTATATTTTCATTTCTGCTGAAACAGGGCAGAGACTTCCAAAACTCTTTGAAATGATTGATGCAGTGCGCCAGAACCAGAATCTGCGTGTGGCTACCGGTGTGTTAAACGAGATCGTTTCCGAGGCCGTTGCTATGCAGCAGCCGCCGTCTGATAAGGGCAAGCGTTTAAAGATCTACTATGTAACACAGGTAGCAGTAAAGCCGCCGACATTTGTAGTTTTCGTAAACGATAAGGAACTGATGCATTTCTCTTATACCAGATATTTGGAAAATCAGATCCGCAACGCTTTTGGTTTCAGAGGAACTTCTATGAAATTCCTCATCCGTGAACGTAAAGAAAAAGATAAGTAGTTATTATATAAACAATGTAACCTGGCAGGGCCTGCTGCAGACAGCTTTTATAAACAGCTGGCGCAGCAGTCCCTGAATTGCGTTTAAGTTGTGAAAAAATAATGTGCGTACCACACGGACAAATGACCACATAAGAAAATGCAAACAGTGTGTGAAAATACAAAAATAAATGCTATAAAATTACATAAGGGGTATAAAGATGGAACGTCTATTATGTTTGGCAATCGGGTATCTGTTTGGTATCTTTCAGACGGGTTATATTTATGGAAGGGTACATGGAATTGATATCCGCAAATATGGAAGCGGCAATTCCGGCAGTACAAATGCGCTGCGCGTTATGGGGAAAAAAGCAGGTCTTACGGTATTTTTGGGAGATTTCTTAAAAACAGTGATCCCCTGTCTGACTGTTCGTTTTATTTTTAAAGATCAGCCGGATTATGCTTATGTATATATGCTTTATATTGGCCTGGGAGTGATCCTGGGACACAATTTTCCTTTCTATCTCCATTTTAAAGGAGGAAAGGGAATTGCGGCAACAGCAGGGATCATCTTCTCTATTGACTGGAGACTTACGATTTTATGCCTGGCAGTATTTATACTGATCGTGGCTGTAACACGTTATGTTTCTTTAGGTTCTCTGGTCGTTTCCGCTATTTTACTGGCATGGAATATCTATATGGGAAGATGCGGTGCTTATGGACTGAGTTCTGTTTCTTCTATAGAATATGGCGCAGTGACTGCAGTGATCGCAGCTATGGCATTCTGGCGTCACAGAGCAAATATCGTTCGTCTGATCCATGGAAATGAAAATAAGATCGGTGCGAAGAAAGAGTAAAAATGAGAAAAGGATGGTGGGGTCATGGCATCAATTGGAGTAATCGGATCAGGAACATGGGGAACAGCACTGGCGATCCTTTTAAACGGAAATGGGCATAAAGTGCAATTGTGGTCAGCAGTTCCAGCAGAGGTAGAAAGTTTAACAGTAAACAGAAGGCATCCTAATTTAGGGGACACGCCAATACCGGAAACGATCCATATAACCGGTGATTTAGAGGCAGCTATGAAAGACAAGGATCTGTTAGTCTTGTCAGTGCCATCTGTCTACGTGAGACAGACAGCAGCGAAAATGAAACCATGGTTAAAACCAGGTCAGATCGTTACAAATGTGGCAAAGGGAATTGAAGAAGCAACTTTAAAAACTCTTTCTGAAGTGATCGAGGAAGAACTTCCACAGGCAGAGGTGACAGTTCTTTCCGGTCCAAGCCATGCGGAAGAAGTGAGCAGAGGCCTTCCCACTACCTGTGTGGCAGGTGCTCACAGTAAGAAAGCTGCAGAATATGTACAGAGTTTATTTATGAGTCCTGTATTCCGTGTATACACAAGCCCGGATATGCTGGGTATTGAGTTAGGCGGAGCTTTAAAAAATGTGATCGCTCTGGCAGCAGGTACAGCAGATGGTCTGGGATGCGGAGATAATACAAAGGCAGCACTGATCACCAGAGGAATTGCAGAGATCACCCGTTTAGGAACGATCATGGGCGGAAAAAAAGAAACATTTTCCGGACTTACCGGTATCGGCGATCTGATCGTTACCTGTGCCAGTATGCACAGCCGCAACCGCAGGGCTGGAATCCTGATCGGTAAAGGCTATACAATGGATGAAGCCATGAAAGAAGTAAAGATGGTAGTAGAAGGTGTTTATTCTGCAAAAGCAGCACTGAAACTGGCTGAAAAATATCAGGTGACCATGCCAATCGTAGAGCAGGTGAATGAAGTTTTATTTGATGGCAAGTCTGCAAAAGATGCGTTAGCTGAGCTGATGCTCCGGGATAAATGCATGGAAAACAGCAGCCTTATCTGGGATAAGGAATAGCTCCTATAACTACAGGTTATGGACAAGAGCGCTTTTCTAACATTTTTTCATAAAAGGTGTTGACAAGGCAAATTTCAGTTCCTATAATGTAAAAAGCTAGAAAATGTATCTGCATTTATACATGCCGGATACAGTTAATTGAGGAGGAAACAATTATGAAGAAAAGATTCTTAAGCGCTGGTTTAGCAGTTGTTATGGCAGCATCTTTAACAGCATGCGGCGGCTCAGGTTCCGCATCCACTACAGCAGCAGCTGCTGGTGAAAGCAAAGCAGAAGGTGAGAGCAGTGCAGCAGCAGAAGGCGAAAGCAGTGCAGCAGCAGATGGCGCTGTATTTAAGATCGGCGGCATTGGCCCTGTAACTGGAGGCGCAGCAGTTTATGGTCTGGCTGTACAGCACGGTGCAGAGATCGCTGTTAAGGAGATCAACGATGCAGGCGGTATCAACGGTGTGCCGATCGAATTCCAGTTCCAGGATGATGAGCATGATGCAGAGAAATCAGTAAATGCTTACAATACCTTAAAAGACTGGGGTATGCAGGTTCTCATGGGAACTGTTACCTCTGCTCCATGTATCGCAGTTGCTGATAAAACTGCAGCTGATAATATGTTCCAGATCACTCCATCTGGTTCTGCAGTAGAGTGTGCTGAGAATCCAAATGTATTCCGTGTATGCTATTCTGACCCGGCTCAGGGTACTGCATCTGCTAAGTACATTGGCGAGCACAAGCTGGCAAGCAAGGTAGCTGTTATTTACGACAGCTCTGATGTATATTCCAGTGGTATCTATGAGAAGTTTGCACAGGAAGCTCCAAACCAGGGCATCGAAGTTGTTGACGCAGAAGCATTTACCGCTGATAGCAACAAAGACTTCTCTACTCAGTTACAGAAAGCAAAAGAATCCGGCGCAGAACTGGTATTTTTACCAATCTACTACACAGAAGCTTCCCTGATCCTTCAGCAGGCTAACACCATGGGATTTGCTCCACAGTTCTTTGGATGCGATGGTATGGACGGTCTGTTACAGGTACAGAACTTTGATGTGAAGCTGGCAGAAGGACTGATGCTGTTAACTCCATTTGCAGCAGATGCTACAGATGATCTGACTGTAAATTTTGTAAAGAGCTTTGAAGACGCATACGGCGAGACTCCAATCCAGTTCGCAGCAGATGCTTATGATGCAATCTACATCATCAAGGCTGCTATGGAAGAAGCAAATGTAACTCCTGATATGTCTGTAAGTGATATCTGCGATGCTATGGAAGGCGCTATGACTCAGATCAAGGTAGACGGTCTGACCGGTACCAACATGAGCTGGACAGAGGATGGTGAGCCTGAGAAGGATCCTAAGGCTGTTCAGGTTGTAGACGGTGCTTACAAGGCTATGGAATAATTAATTTCAGAAAGTTAAGAAAAACGGATCAATAACCCAAAAGAGGGTTGTCACTATGACAACCCTCTTGGTTTTATAAGGCGCTTTTTCCGTAAGAAACTTTCTAATATTCAATGAAGAGGTGTATGTATGAGCTTTATCAATTATTTGATCAATGGCGTCAGCCTGGGCAGTGTATATGCGATCATCGCACTGGGATATACCATGGTTTATGGTATTGCGAAGATGCTGAATTTCGCTCACGGTGATATTATTATGATAGGAAGCTATGTTGTGTTCGTCACAGTCAGCTCCATGGGACTTCCGCCTATGTTAGGCGTCCTGCTGGCAGTAGCAGCATGCACATTGTTAGGTGTTGTCATTGAACGTGTGGCCTATAAGCCTTTACGTAATGCATCACCTCTTGCTGTACTGATCACAGCCATTGGCGTCAGCTATCTGCTCCAGAACGTAGCACTGCTGATCTTTGGCGCTGATACAAAGTCATTTACTTCTGTTGTAAAGATCCCGGCATTAAAACTGGCAGGCGGTCAGTTAAATATTACCGGTGAGACCATTGCAACCATTCTTTCCTGTATTGTGATCATGGTATGCCTGATGGCATTTATTAACCGTACAAGAGCAGGACAGGCTATGTTGGCTGTTTCAGAAGATAAGGGCGCGGCGACCTTAATGGGTATCAATGTAAACGGAACCATTGCTCTGACTTTTGCCATTGGTTCTGCACTGGCAGCCATTGCAGGTGTGCTGTTATGCTCCGCTTATCCGTCCTTAACACCATATACAGGTTCCATGCCAGGTATCAAGGCGTTCGTGGCAGCTGTATTTGGCGGTATCGGATCCATTCCAGGCGCATTTATCGGAGGCGTTCTTTTAGGTGTGATCGAGATCCTTTCCAAGGCGTATATTTCTTCCCAACTTTCAGATGCCATTGTGTTCTCAGTGCTGATCATTGTACTGTTAGTAAAACCCACCGGTATTCTTGGCAAGAAGATCAGTGAGAAAGTGTAGGTGCGGGTATGAAAAGTAAAGCAAAACAGAAGACATTTATCAATAATATGATCACTTATGCCATTGTAGCAGTGGCATATATTGTTGTTCAGATCTTAATGGGAACCGGACATATGTCCAGCCTGATGAAGGGACTTTTAGTTCCTTTCTGTATCTATGTTATTATGGCAGTTTCCCTGAACCTGACAGTAGGTATCCTGGGAGAGTTAAGCCTTGGACATGCCGGATTTATGTGTGTAGGTGCTTTTTCTGGGGCATTGTTTTCAAAGTGCATGAAGGGTGCTATTGACCCAACGGTCTCTCTGGTGATCGCAGTGATCATCGGAGCAGCAGTTGCAGCTGTTTTCGGCGTTCTTATCGGTATTCCGGTACTGCGCTTAAAGGGTGACTATCTGGCTATTGTAACTCTGGCTTTTGGTGAGATTATTAAAAATATCATCAATGCTGTATATTTAGGAAGAGATGGATCTGGTTTCCATATTTCCTTAAAGGATTCCATGTCTTTAAAAATGGATGCTGATGGCGAGGTGCTGATCAAGGGAGCACAGGGTATTACCGGTACGCCTCAGGCAGCAACCTTTACTATTGGTGTGATCCTGGTACTTATTACTTTATTTATTGTAATGAACCTGGTTAATTCCCGTACCGGCCGTGCCATCATGGCTATACGTGACAACCGTATTGCAGCAGAATCCATTGGTATCAATATTACAAAATACAAACTGATGGCATTTAGCATTTCCGCAGGTCTTGCAGGCGTAGCAGGCGTTCTCTATGCACATAACCTGACAACACTTACTGCTTTGCCGAAGAACTTTGGTTATAACATGTCTATCATGATCCTGGTTTATGTCGTTCTTGGCGGCATCGGAAGCATCAGAGGTTCTGTGATCGCAACTGTTATCCTGTATCTCCTTCCTGAGATGCTGCGCGGACTGAGCAACTATCGTATGCTGATGTATGCTATCGTGCTGATCTTAGCTATGCTGTTTAACTCAGCTCCTCAGTTTGTAGTTTTACGTGAGAGAATGTTTGCAGTGATAAAAGGAAATAGAAAACCGGCAAAGGAGGCAAAATAATATGGCATTACTGGAAGTAAAGAATTTAAGCATATCCTTTGGCGGCTTAAAAGCAGTTGATAATTTTCACATTGACATTGAAAAAGGCCAGCTGTATGGTCTGATCGGACCCAATGGTGCAGGAAAGACCACGATCTTCAATCTTCTTACTGGTGTATACAAACCAAATGCGGGAAGTATTGTTTTAGACGGTGTAAATATTACTGGAAAGAGTACTATTGAGATCAATCAGGACGGTATTGCAAGAACGTTCCAGAATATCCGCCTTTTCAAGGATATGTCTGTTCTTGACAATGTAAAAGCAGGTCTTCACAACCATCATAAATATTCCACGGTAGAAGGTATTTTCCGTCTTCCAAGATATTATAAGATTGAAAAAGAGATGGACGAAGAGGCCATGAGCCTGTTAAAAGTGTTTGATCTGGATAAAGAATGCGATTTCAAGGCTTCTAACTTACCTTATGGTAAGCAGAGAAAGTTAGAGATCGCCAGAGCACTGGCAACGGAGCCAAAGCTCCTTCTGTTAGATGAGCCGGCAGCCGGCATGAACCCTAACGAGACAGCAGAACTGATGGAGACCATCCGTTTTGTTCGGGACAATTTTGACATGACCGTACTTCTTATTGAACATGATATGAAGCTGGTAAGCGGTATCTGCGAGAAACTGACTGTATTAAACTTCGGACAGGTCTTAAGAGAAGGCGCTACCAGTGATGTACTGCATGATCCGGAAGTTATCAAAGCATATCTGGGTGAATAAGGAGGAGAGATACGATGGCAATGCTTGAAGTAAAAGACCTGGAAGTATACTATGGTGTGATCCAGGCTTTAAAAGGAATCTCCTTTGATGTAGAGCAGGGAGACATTGTAGCGCTGATCGGAGCCAATGGTGCAGGAAAGACAACTACTTTGCATACCATTACCGGCTTGTTAAGCGCAAAAGCAGGAAAGATCATTTACGAGGGAAAAGATATTACCCATATCCCAGGATATAAGCTGGTAAGCATGGGAATCGCTCATGTTCCGGAAGGACGCCGTGTGTTTGCAACCCTTTCTGTTTTACAGAATCTGATGATGGGCGCTTATACACGCAGAGACAAAAATGAGATCGAAGAGACGTTAAAGATGATCTACAAACGTTTCCCCCGTCTAGAAGAGAGAAAGAACCAGCTGGCAGGAACCTTATCCGGCGGTGAGCAGCAGATGTTAGCTATGGGTCGTGCGCTTATGAGTCATCCAAAGGTAATGGTACTAGATGAGCCGTCTATGGGACTTTCACCTATCTATGTAAATGAGATCTTTGATATTATCCAGCAGATCAATAAAGACGGTACTACGGTTCTTTTGGTAGAACAGAATGCTAAAAAAGCTCTTTCTATTGCCAATAAGGCATATGTTCTGGAGACAGGAACCATTGCACTTTCAGGTGATGCAAAAGATCTGATGAACAATGATCGTGTAAAGAAGGCTTACTTAAGCGAGTAAAACCTGTAACTAAAAAGAATAAAAAGAATACCCCCGGCATATGTTGTAGAAACGTGCAAGGGGGTATTTTTATGGACAATTTTAATGTATACAAGGATATTCAGGCCAGAACAAAGGGAGAGATCTATATTGGCGTAGTTGGGCCGGTGCGCACGGGAAAATCGACATTTATCAAGCGCTTTATGGAGTTAGCAGTGCTTCCGGCCATGGAAGATGAAAGCCTGAAAGCGGTGAGTACCGATGAACTTCCGCAAAGTGCAGGGGGAAAGACGGTAATGACTACAGAGCCTAAATTTATCCCAAAGGAGGCAGTGCAGATCACCTTAGGCGATGGGATCCAGGCAAAGGTGCGCCTTATTGACTGTGTGGGGTATATGGTAGATGGGGCAGCAGGCCATGTGGAAAACGGGGAAGAACGGATGGTAAAAACACCCTGGTCAGAGAAAGAGATCCCCTTTACCCAGGCAGCACAGATAGGAACCAGAAAAGTCATAGGGGATCATTCCACGATCGGCATTGTAGTGACTACAGACGGATCCATTGGAGAGTTAAAACGTCCGGCGTACATAGAGGCGGAAAAACAGACGGTGGATGAGCTTAAAAAGCTGGGAAAGCCCTTTATCCTGCTTTTAAATTCTACAAAGCCTTTTTCAGAGGAAGCCTTAAAACTGGCCCAACAGCTGTCAGCAGAATATGGCGTGACGGTCCTTCCTGTCAGCTGTGAGCAGTTAAAAAAAGAAGATATTTTTCATATTCTGGAAAGTGTTTTAAAAGAATTTCCTGTAACAGAACTGGATTTTCATATTCCTAAATGGCTGGAGGTCCTGCCTGCTTCTCATTGGTTAAAGAACCAGGTGATCGAAATAGCAAAGGAACTGTTAAAGAAAGTCAGTCACATGAAAGATGCTGCTGCGCAGGTGAAGGATTTTGGAGAGCAGTCAGGCCCTGTGGAAAAGATCACCATAGAAAAAATGGAAATGGCAGACGGTACCGTGTCTTTGCAGGTGCAGATGGATGACAGCTATTATTATCAGATATTAAGCGACTATGTAGGACTGCCTATTGAAGGGGAGTATCAGCTGATGCAGACTTTAAGCACTTTAGCTGGTATGCAAAAAGAGTATGATAAAGTAAAAGAAGCTCTGGCCCAGGCAAGATTAAAGGGATATGGGGTCATGATGCCCCAGAGAGATGAGATTTTGCTAGATGCTCCGGAAGTGATCCGCCATGGAAATAAATATGGTGTGAAAATGAAAGCCCAGGCGCCGTCGGTGAATCTGATCCGTGCACAGATCGAAACAGAAATCGCTCCTATTGTCGGAAGCGAGCAGCAGGCAAAGGATCTTATCGCTTACATAAATTCCAGTTCCAAAGATGGGGAAGAAGGTATCTGGAATGCCAATATTTTTGGCAAATCCATTGAGCAGATCGTAGAAGACGGCATCCAGGCTAAGATATCCCAGATGACAGATGAATGCCAGCAGAAATTGCAGGATACCCTGCAGAAGATCATCAACGACAGCAACGGCGGCATGATCTGTATCATCATCTAATGAGTCTAAAAGAAAAACAAGCGGCACCGAAGGGGACATTTGTTTTTCTTGGACCATTAACGAAGGTTCCGCCTGCGAAAGCAGGCAGTAGAGCACGTTAGTGCGGGAACCTGAGTATGAGGCATCATGAGTCTAAAAGAAAAACAAGCGGCTGTTAAAAAATGCAGCTACTATTTTTCTGCATCCGTTGTCTGCACAGCTTCTCGTTACATCTGTACGCTCAGTTCGGACTGAAGTCCGCTCTGCTCGTACAGATGTCTCGAAGAGGCAGAACATCTGGATGGCAGAAAAGCGCAGCTGCATTTTTCAACAGCCTTCTGCGGCGGCATAAACAACATTTTCAGAAAATTTGTACAATATGCGTAAAATGACTGAAAAAGATTGCAAATAAACGTGCAAATGTGCTATACTGTGGTTAGCAAAAACGAGGCCCTTAAGATCGTAATAAAAGGGCAACAGAGGGGAGAATGCTTATGAGACTGACCTTTATCGGAGCGGATCATGAAGTAACAGGCAGCTGCCATTTTTTGGAAGTGGGAGATACAAAAGTTCTGATTGACTGTGGTATGGAACAGGGGAATAATGTTTACCAGAATGCAGAGCTTCCGGTTAGTTACAGCGACATTGATTATGTGTTTCTGACTCATGCCCATATTGACCATGCAGGAATGCTTCCTTGGATCTATGCCAGGGGATTTAAGGGGCAGATCATCACTACCTATGCAACTGCAGATCTGTGCGGTATTATGCTCCGTGACAGTGCCCATATCCAGGAAATGGAGGCAGAGTGGCGCAACAGAAAGGCCCGCCGGGCCGGCAAAACAGAGGTAGAGGCTCTTTATACCATGCAGGATGCAGAAGGGGTTTTAGGCCATTTTGAAGGTGTGGCATACGGACAGAAATTCAAGCTGAATGAAAACATTACGCTGCGCTTTACGGATGTAGGCCATCTTCTTGGTTCTGCTTCTATTGAGATCTGGGCAACAGAAGGAGACGAACAGAGAAAAATCGTCTTTTCCGGCGATATCGGAAATAAAAATAAGCCGCTGATCAGAGATCCCCAGTATATTTCTGACGGCGATTATGTGGTTATGGAGTCCACCTATGGAAACCGCTATCACAAAAAAGGCGAAGATCACGTGACGGGGCTTGCCCGTATTATTCAGGAAACACTGGATCGTCAGGGCAATGTAGTGATCCCGGCCTTTGCAGTAGGCAGAACCCAGGAATTACTTTACATGATCCGCCACATTAAAGAAGAAAAGCTGGTTACCGGCCATGACGGCTTCCAGGTATACGTGGACAGTCCTCTGGCGGTGGAAGCTACCCATGTTTTTAAACAGAACATGGTAGAATGTTACGATGAGGAAACCAAGGCACTGGTAGAGCGGGGCATCAACCCTATTGATTTTCCAGGATTGAAGCTTTCCGTTACCAGTGAAGAGTCTAAAAATATCAACTTTGATATGACGCCCAAGGTGATCATTTCCGCAGCAGGTATGTGCGATGCAGGCCGTATCCGTCATCATTTAAAACATAATCTGTGGCGGGAAGAGTGCAGTGTGGTATTTGCGGGATATCAGGCAGAAGGAACCTTAGGCCGCCTGCTTCAGGATGGGGCGCCGGCAGTTAAGATTTTTGGAGAAGAAATCGATGTCAGGGCCCATATTGAGACATTAGACGGCATCAGCGGTCATGCAGACAGAGACGGCCTTCTTACCTGGGCAGCAGCCTTTGAACAAAAGCCGAAATACGTATTTGTAGTACATGGAAATGATGAATCCTGCCAGTCACTGACAGATGCTTTAAATACCCAGCTGGGACTTACAGCGAAAGCTCCCTATTCCGGATCTGAATTTGATCTGATAAAAGGCGTATGGATCAGGGAGACCGAACCTGTTTTGGTAGAGGCAGAAACTCAGGCAGCCAGAAAGGCAACAGGAGTATATACCAGACTGGTGGATGCAGGACAGATGCTTATGGATGTGATCGCACGCAACCAGGGAGGAGCCAATCAGGATCTGACCCGTTTTACAGAACAGATACTGGCTTTATGCGAGAAATGGAACCGTTAAGTATACGGAGTTATAACTTGAAATATGCATGAAAGCCGCTGAGAGAACATTAATAACAACAGGAGTACAGAAAAATGACAGAAGTAAAGATTTACACAGATGGATCAGCAAGAGGAAATCCAGACGGACCAGGCGGCTATGGCGTGGTCATGCATTATGTGGATAAAAATGGCCAGCTTCATGAGAAAACTTTATCCGCAGGCTATAAAAAGACCACCAATAACCGTATGGAATTGATGGCGGCCATTGCAGGTTTAGAGGCGTTAAACCGCCCCTGTAAGATAGAGCTTTATTCAGATTCCAAATATCTTACAGATGCTTTTAACCAGAACTGGATAAAAGGCTGGATCGCCAAAGGCTGGAACCGTGGAAAAAGCGGTCCGGTAAAAAATATCGACCTGTGGAAGCGGCTTTTAAAGGCGAAGGAACAGCATCAGGTTACGTTCATCTGGGTAAAGGGCCATGCCGGACATCCTCAGAATGAACGGTGTGATGAACTGGCTACTACAGCGGCAGACGGAACAGATCTGATGACAGATGAAGGGTTATCCCTTTAATAGGTTGGGGCTGATGCATTTTGCAGCAGCCTTAATTTTTACGCAAATCTTACAATATATTACTCCTTTCGGAATAGTATTCACAAGTGTCCGATTTTATGGTACTGTATGACTGAAAAATATTATTGCAAAATATTTCCCTCAGGCAGTTTTGCCATTTGGGAAAGAAATTTTACAGACCATAGACAGGGTGTGAATAGATGAAAGACAGAAGGGTGTGGGTCATTATCGGCTGTATTCTGGCAGCAGGAATCGCTATTACCAGCTATACAAGTTCCGTTGTGAAGACCCAGCAGGAAAGTGAGATTCAGGTTCTTTCAGGAGATGCGGCAGAAAAAGCCGTTGGTGCGGCAGCTGTTTTACAGCAGGATGCGCCGCAGAAATCTCAGGATAAACTGGAAGAAAAAGTAAAGGAAGAGACCGGTACACAGGCATTAAAAACACCAATACGGGAAACGGGAAACGATGCAGAGATGCAAGAGCCTCAGGCAGTGCCACAGGCTGCTGCAAAAGACGAAAGCGTTACAGAACCTGAAAAAGAAGAAAACACACAGGTTCAGGCAGAAGATGAGAATCATCTGCAGGTTCAGGCAGAAGCCGATCCGGATACACAGTCTGCGGATCGGGAAACCGATAAAAATGCAGTTCTTGCTGAAAGTTCAGATCAGGAAAGCTATACGGACCGCTTAAAGAATCTGGACAGCCAGATTCAGAAAATGCGGGAACATGAGACAGATTCCAATGTTTATTCTGCTAAAACATCTGCAGAGACAGAACTTAAGATGTGGGACGGGGAATTAAGCGTTGTTTATAATGCTTTATTAGAAGCGCTTCCCAAGGAAGAAGCTTTAAATCTTGCAAATGAAGAGAAAGACTGGCTGAAAAAACGGGAATCAGATGCAGCTGACAGCTCCGGCAAAACAGGGAATGGTCTGTCTTATGCCTCCAGCATGGTAGATCAGACCAGGGAACGGGCTTATGAGCTGGCGAAGCGGTGTGATGAGCTGGCAGGAAAATAAAAGAGCGATTAAAAGTGGTTACTGTACATGGGTAGGCACTTTTGGAACCGAAAGTGCCGTACGATAACGTAGTGGCAGCGGGAATTTGCCGTATTTAAATGCGAAGCCACGGCAAATTCCGTTGCTGGTCATGTGACGCATGAACAGTAACTAAAAGTGACTCCGGATATGCTTCTGGAGTCATTTTCTCTTGCTAATTCAGCTCTTATATGGTAAAATTCCGATTATGAGTTTATATAGATGGTTTGTTTTAGGAGGGCATTCACAGGCAAGGTCGGTTCTGCCCGGATTTTTGCTGTCCTGAAATATTTACTGAAAAACCCTAAATTTATATAATGGAGGAAGAAAAAAGTGAAACAACCACAGTACCGCGGAGTGAATGAGCTGCGCCGCATGTTCCTTGAGTTTTTTGAGAGCAAGGGTCATCTGGCTATGAAGAGCTTCTCACTTGTACCGCATAATGATAACAGCCTTCTGCTGATCAACTCCGGTATGGCACCATTAAAGCCTTATTTTACCGGACAGGAGATCCCGCCTAGAAGAAGAGTGACTACCTGCCAGAAATGTATCCGTACAGGTGATATTGAAAATATCGGAAAGACTGCACGTCACGGTACTTTCTTTGAGATGTTAGGAAACTTCTCTTTCGGTGATTACTTCAAAACAGAAGCAATCCACTGGTCCTGGGAATTCCTAACAGAAGTAGTTGGTCTGGATCCAGACCGTCTGTATCCATCTGTTTACCAGGATGATGATGAAGCATTTGATATCTGGAATAAAGAGATCGGTATTGCTCCAGAGCGTATCTTCCGTTTTGGTAAGGAAGACAACTTCTGGGAGCATGGTTCAGGTCCTTGCGGCCCATGTTCTGAGATCTACTACGACAGAGGTGAAAAGTATGGCTGCGGCAAGCCTGGATGTACCGTAGGCTGCGAATGTGACCGTTATATCGAAGTATGGAATAACGTATTTAGCCAGTTTGATAATGATGGCCATGGTCATTATTCCGAACTGAAGCAGAAGAACATTGATACAGGTATGGGTCTGGAGCGTCTGGCAGTTATTGTTCAGGATGTTGACTCCTTATTTACAGTTGATACAAACAAGGCTCTGTTAGACAGAGTATGTGCTCTTTCTCACAAGGAATATCAGAAAGATCATGAAACCGATGTTTCTCTTCGTATTGTTACAGACCATATTAAGTCCTGTACCTTCATGATCTCTGATGGTATCATGCCTTCTAATGAAGGAAGAGGTTATGTTCTTCGCCGCCTGCTGCGCCGTGCAGCACGTCATGGAAGAAAGCTTGGTATTGAAGGCAAGTTCCTTGCAGAACTTTCCAAGACTGTTATTGAGCTTTCCAAGGACGGATATCCGGAACTGGAAGAAAAGCAGTCTATGATCTTTAAAGTACTGACTGAAGAAGAAGACAAGTTCAACAAGACTATCGACCAGGGTCTTGCAATTCTTTCTGAAATGGAAGATGCTATGGCAGCTTCCGGTGAGAAGACTCTTTCCGGCGAGAATGCATTTAAACTGTATGATACTTACGGCTTCCCTGTAGACCTGACCAAGGAGATCCTGGAGGAGAAGGGCTGCACCGTTGATGAAGACGGTTTTGCAGCAGCTATGAAGGAGCAGAAGGAAAAGGCACGTAAGGCACGTAAGACCACGAACTACATGGGAGCAGATGTAACTGTATATCAGTCTATTGATGCTGCTATCACCTCTGAGTTTGTAGGTTATGATAAATTAAAGACTGATTCCAAGATCTCTGTTCTGACTACAGAAGATGAGATCGTAGAAGCATTAACAGATGGACAGAGAGGAACCATTATCGCTGACCAGACCACATTCTACGGAACCATGGGCGGCCAGCAGGGCGATAAGGGTACTATTTCCAGCGCTAACGGTGAATTTAAGGTAGAAGAGACCATTCACTTACAGGGCGGAAAGATTGGCCATGTAGGTATTATGACTAAGGGAATGTTAAGCGTTGGCGAGACAGTTACCTTATCTGTATGCCCGAAGAACCGTGCTCTCACCAGTAAGAACCACAGTGCGACTCATTTATTGCAGAAAGCACTGCGCACTGTATTAGGAAACCATGTAGAGCAGGCAGGTTCTTATGTAGATGCAGGCCGTCTTCGTTTTGATTTTACTCATTTCTCTGCTATGACTCCAGAGGAGATCAAAAAGGTAGAAGATATAGTAAACGAAGAGATCCAGGCTGCATTTCCGGTTGTAACAGAGGTTATGACTTTAGATGAAGCAAAGAAGACCGGTGCAATGGCACTGTTTGGTGAGAAGTATAGTGAAAAGGTACGTGTTGTAAAGATGGGAGATTTCTCCACAGAGCTTTGCGGTGGTACTCATGTAGCAAATACCAGCACTATCGGATATTTCAAGATCCTTTCTGAAGCAGGTATTGCAGCTGGTGTAAGACGTATTGAAGCTCTTACCTCTGATGGCCTGATGAAACACTATGCAGAGGTTGAAGCAGAACTTCACGAAGCAGTTAAGACAGCTAAGACAACTCCTGCAGGTCTTACAGCTAAGATCCAGTCTCTGTTAGACGAGAACAAGGCATTAAACCCAGAAAATGAGAAGTTAAAGAGAGAGATGGCAAATGACTCCTGAGGAGATGTATTAAGCCAGGTAAAAGAAGTAAATGGCGGGAAAGTACTTGCTTCCAAGGTAGCTGATGTAGATATGAACGGGCTTAGAAACCTGGGCGACCAGGTAAAAGATAAGAGCGGAGAAGGGGTGGTTGTGATCGCTTCCGTTATGGATGGAAAAGTAAGTCTGATGGCAACTGCAACAGATGAAGCTCAGAAGAAGGGCGCTCATGCAGGCAACCTGATCAAGGCCATTGCAGGTCTTGTAGGTGGCGGCGGCGGCGGTCGTCCAAATATGGCTCAGGCCGGCGGAAAGAATCCAGCAGGCATTGAAGAAGCTTTAAAGAAAGCCGTAGAAGTAGTAGAAGAACAGACCAAATAAGCCTGTTTGAATAAAAAGTGCAGAAAACGCAGAAAAATATAAAATTTTTCTTGACGTATGGGAATTTTATGCTATAATCATAGCAGTGCTAAAAATACCCAAACAGTTGTATTATGCACAATTACACAACTGGAGGGAGGTTAGGTGTGAGCGATGTCAAACGTAATTGTTAAAGATAACGAGAGCTTAGACAGTGCTTTACGCAGATTCAAGAGAAACTGTGCAAAGGCTGGCATTCAGCAGGAAATTCGTAAAAGAGAGCATTACGAGAAGCCAAGCGTAAGACGTAAGAAAAAGTCTGAAGCTGCTCGTAAGCGTAAGTACAACTAATTCTCGCACGGAATTAGTCCAATTGAAGTAAAGTAAATCAGCCGGTCGCTGGGAGTATACCAGTGGACCGGCTGTTTTATGTGTTGTGAATGAGATATATTCTGGCAGAAAAAGTAGATATTTAACTCAAAAAGTAGACATTGAATAAAGAAAACAATTAGAAAGGAGCCGTTGTAAAACACAGCCTCTATTTTTCTGTATCCGTTGTCTGCACAGCTTCTCGTTACATCTGTGCGTTCAGCTCGGACTGAAGTCCGTTCTGCCCGTACAGATGTCTCGAAGAGGCAGAACAACTGGATTACAGAAAATCGCTGCTATATTTTGCAACAGCCCCTTTTTCGCTATATTTAGGATAACAAGCGGGAATCCTCGGTTATTCAATTGCCGAGATGAAAGCGTCTGAAACGCAAGTGAAATCGAATGTTTGTTCGATTTCTGCTTGCGTTTTCTTCTGTATGATAGTATACTATGTGTATGAAAGAAAATTTAATACATTCAAGAACTTGCGTATATAACATCAACTATCATGTGGTATGGTCGGTGAAATATCGCAGGAAAATTTTATCAGCAGAGATTGAAACTTATCTAAAAGAACTGGTTCAGAAAATAGCATCCGATAAAGGTTTTACGGTTCATCTTTTTGAAGTTGGTG
>UQTA01000057.1 GCA_900543885.1 uncultured Clostridium sp. | reverse complement strand
ACTCACTTGTCTGCGAATCTGATTGCACAGGCCTAAAAGCCTCAGCGTAGCCCGCTACGCCTGCGTTTTTAGACCTGCACACTCAAATCCGCATCCTACGTGATTAGTACAGTTATTTACGAAACGATGTACTAGTTATATTTCACAAACATGTTACTGTACACAAATGTAACCACTGGAGGTATTTCTTTATGAACTCTCTTGACAAAAGACTGCAGATGTCCGGCTTCATCGCATTTTTCCTAAGCGGCATCTGTTCTATCAGTACTGGCATTATCGTAAGCCTGCTTCAGGAACGATATGGCTTCGACTACAACATGACCGGTACTCTTTTATCTATCTGCAGCATTGGAAATCTGATCGCAGGCTTTGCTACCGGAGTTCTTCCTGCAAAGATCGGATTAAAAACCACCATTATCATGCTGAGCGCAGGGTATGAACTGGGCTACCTGTGGCTGGGTATTTCCGGCTGGATGATCATTTTGGTACTTTCTTTTCTTCTTATCGGCTTTGCCAAAGGAAGTGTCATTAATATGTGTACCATTCTGGTAAGCAACCACTCTCAAAGCCGTGCCAAGGGTATGAACATCATGCACTCCTGCTACGCATTAGGTGCGCTGATCTGTCCCTTTGTGATCGCAGCTGCCACAATGATCGGCCCCACTATCCCCATGCTGACTTTAAGCTTTTTAGGACTTATTCTGTGGATCATTTTCCACCTGACACCTTTTGAAAAAAAGGCGGCAGGAAAAAAAGAAAAAACAGACTGGGGATTTTTAAAAAGCAAACGATTCTGGCTTCTCACAGGTCTTCTTTTCTTTCAAAATGCGGCCGAGATCAGCGTAAATGGCTGGCTGGTCACCTATTTTAAGGGAAGCGGCATTCTTTCCGGCACTTTAAGTGCCTACACTGTTACGGTTATGTGGACTGCCACCCTAATCGGACGACTTCTGATCGCCTTTGTATTTCCACTAAAAAATCCATATACAGCCATGATCAAAATGTGCCTTGGCTGTACCGTATTTTACATTGGATTGCTGCTGGTCAATCACCAGACTACTGCCATCCTTCTGCTTTTTGCCTTTGCTATTTCCATGGCAGGCATGAACCCCACAGCTGTTGCCTGCGCCGGAAAGATGACCAGCGTAGCCAGTATCGGTGTATTGCTTCCTGCTGCCAGCTTCGGAGGGATCCTGATGCCCTGGATCATCGGCATCGTATCCAATATCGCAGGGCTGAAAATCGGTATGGCTATGAATATTATTTCCTGTGTGGGAATGCTGATCTTCTGTGTGGCCGTGAAACGTTTAAAAGATGAATAAACTTACGTTTACCACTTAAATTCACCTACGTTTTTCAAAATCTGGTCTGCCATAGGAAGATTCTTCGCTTCACCAATTCCTACTGCCAGCATTCCTGCTGTTTTAGCTGCCTGCAGACCTGCGGCTGAATCTTCAAATACAACACAATGTTCTGCAGGAATTTCCAGTTTTCTGGCAGCCAACAAGAATACTTCCGGATCCGGTTTTGCTTTGCTGACCATTGTTCCATCGATCACCGCATCAAAATATGATTCGATTTCCAAACGCTCCAGTATCATTGGAGCGTTTTTACTTGCTGACCCAAGAGCGATCTTGATCCCTTTTTTCTTCATCGTCTGAAAAGTTTCAAGAACGCCTGGAAATAATTCTGTTTTTTCCAGTTTTTTAATATATTCTACATAAATCCTGTTTTTCTTCTCAGCCAGTTCTTCTTTTTCCTTCTCAGTGAACCGGTGTTCCATATTTCCAAATCCAAGGAGCAGATCCAGGGATTTCATTCTGGATACCCCTTTTAATGCTTCATTCTGTTCCTTTGTAAATACAAATCCCAAGTTGTCCGCCAGTTCTTTCCATGCAAGATAATGATATTTTGCCGTATCTACCAATACCCCATCCAGGTCAAAGATACCGCAGGAATATGCTGTATCACTCATTATTTTTCCTCCAACTGCACTGTTAATCCATGTTCCAGCTTATATGCTTTTCCATACACATGAAGTGTAAGGCCATCTCCTTTCAGCAGATGGAAGGAACATGTCTTTTTATCTACTGTGATCTCAATAACATTTCCTCTTAAAACCAGTCTGAGACTGTATTTCTCCCACTGGTCAGGAAGGATCGGCTGGAAGAAAAATCCAGCTTCTTTTACACGCAATCCAAGGAATCCATAGACTACTCCCATATATGTTCCACCCATGTTGGCTGTATGGATACCGTCTTTTGTATTTTTCTGAGAATTGCAGATATCCATTTTGGATGAAAAATCAAAATACTCATATGCTTTTTCTTTCATTCCCAGTTTTGCAGCCATAATGCCGAAAATGCATCTGGACAAAGATGAATCATGGGTTGTTACTTTTTCATAATATTCAAAAGAATGACCCATAGTGGACAGTTTCTGCTCATCTTCAAAAAGAAAATGTGCTAGCACTGTATCTGCCTGTTTGCAGATCTGATACCGGTAAATATGATACAGGAAATAATGCTGCATCAGCGGTCCCTGGTCCTGTGGAATGGTGGCTATATCCCATTTCTTTTTAGACAGGAAACTATCATCTTGGGGGGTGATATCAAGATCTTCATCATAAGGCAGATACATCTTTTCTGCCGCTTCTTTAAAACCTTCTATCTCTTCTTGGGTGATTCCAATAGAATCTTCCAGTTTTTTGAGTTTTCCCTCTTCTTTTAACCGGTCATAGATCTTTCCAGCCCATAAAAGATGATGTTTCGCATTTACATTAGTATAGTAATTATTGTTTACCACGCAGGTATATTCATCTGGACCTGTAACACAATGAATGTGGAATTTGCCCTTATAAAAGTTTCCCAGATCATACCATACCCGGGCTGTTTCCAGAATTATTTCTGCGCCCTGCTCCTCTATATATTTCCAATCTCCAGTGATCAGATAATACTGTATAATCCCATAGGCAATATCACCTATAATGTGATACTGTGCACCGCCAGATGGGTAGTAATAGGAGCATTCATTTCCGTTAATCGTTCTCCATGGATACAGAGCACCTTTTTCATGCCCCATTCTCCTTGCGTTTTCCCTTGCTTTATCTAAAATATGATAACGGTATCCCAAAAGATTTTTCGCTATATCCGGCTGTGTCAGTGAGAAAAATGGAAGCATATACATTTCTGTATCCCAGAAATAGTGTCCTTCATAACCTTCCCCGCTTAATCCCTTTGCTCCGATATTGCAGAATACGTCTTTTCCTACTGACTGCAGCAGTCCATAAAGATTGTAATGAAGAGACAGGTTCAGTTCCTCATCCCCTTTGATCTCAATGGCTGCTTTCTCCCAGAATTCATTTAAATACGCTTCCTGGCTTTGATACCATTCTTCTGCCGGACGGGAAGACGCAGTCCGTACAAGCTTCAATGCCTCTTTTTCTGCATCATCATATCTTAGTGAATCACAGATCACCGTATATTTGCAGATTCTCACTTCCTGGCCTTCTGTCAATCCAAATGTCAGTTCTGTTTCCACAGCCTGGTCTTTACAGGTATAGGCTGCTTTATGATCTGACAAACAAATATGCTTTACAGCACTTACTGTCTCTAAGCCGGAATTCACTGTCTTTGAACAAATGAGACCAATTCCATCTCCCGTTACCGTTACTTTTTCTGGCTGAATATGGTGACGTTTTTCTCCTGCTACTCTGGAATCTTTTAAATTAAAATAGTTATAAACTTCTCCTGATTGTATTGACAGGATCTTTGCTGTACCAGAAAAATTCAATGGACGGATCCGATAATCGATCAAAAAGAGTGGCAGCATCTTAAATGAAGTCATGCGTACAATCTGGATCTCCACCTGTTTTCCCTTTGGAGACTCCCAGATAAAGGAACGGGTGGTGATTCCTTTTTTCATATCCAGTTTTCTGGAAAAATCACGTACATTTCCAGAAAAAAGATCCATTGTCTCATCATCCAGAATCAGTTTCATTGTCTGTGTATCAAATACATTGACCATTGTATGCTTTTCACGAATAAATCCCAAATGCCACTCTTCTGGATTGATCTTGTACGTATTGTAGAAACCATTTATGTACTGTCCTCTGATGGTTTCACTTCCCTGTGGATAACCTTCTTCAAAGTTTCCTCTTACGCCGATATAACCATTGGCATTATGAAATAATGTTTCGTTTAACAGCAGTTCACCTTCTGAAGATGAAAAACCTTCTTTTTCAAAAATATATGATGACATCTTTTTATCCTTTCAATCCTGAACTTGCTACACCTTCCACAAAATAATCCTGTGCCAGGAAAAATAAAATAATCGGCGGAAGAATGGAAATAACAGACATAGCCATAATACTGTTCCAATTTACGCTTCCGGCTGTGTTATCAATTGCCATGCGCAGTCCCAGAGAAATAGGGTATTTAGAAACACTGTTGATATACACAAGATTTCCAAAAAAGTCATTCCAGGTCCACAAAAAGCGGAAAATAGCAGCGGAAAACAAAGTCGGTTTGCACAATGGAGTCAATATTAAAACCAGAATCTGTAAAGAATTACAGCCATCAATCTTGGCTGCTTCATCAATCTCCTTTGGTATGCCTCGAAGAAACTGTACCAGCATGTAGACAAAGAATGCACTGGTAGAAAATGCCGCAGGAACGATAAATGGAAGATAGGTATTCACCCAGCCAAACTTTGTAAACATAACATATGTTGGTATCGTTAATACAGATGCCGGCATCATTAAAGTAGCGATCATCAGAGAAAACCATATCTTTTTTCCCGGAAATTTAAATCTGGCAAAACCATAAGCAACCAGCATTCCTGAGATCAGGGTAAATAAAACAACCGGGATAACGATCTTAAAACTGTTAAGGAAAAATACGCCAAAGGTAGCATTTCCAATTCCCTTAAATCCCTGGATAAAGGCATCAAAATTAAATACCGTTGGCTTTAATCCTACATCCGTAAAAATCTCGCTGTTCTTCTTGAAAGCAGATGCAGTAAGCCATAAAATGGGATAAAGCATAAAAAAGCCAAATAAAATGATAAATGCATAAATTCCTATATTTTTTTCTTTCTCATTCATCCATTCCTCCATCCTGATAATAGGTAAACTTGGATGATACCCGAAACAATACAAATGTAAAGAGCAGAATAATCACAAACAATACCCATGACAAAGCAGATGCATAACCTGTTTTGAAATATTTAAACGCACTGTTATACAAATGAATCGCAAAAACATAGGTAGAGTTAAGAGGGCCTCCTCCAGTGATCACATACGGGCCTGTAAATTCCTGGAAACCATTGATCAGCTGCATGATCGTGTTAAAAAATACAATAGATGAGATCATAGGAAGAGTAATAGTAAAAAACTGTCTCAGTTTAGAAGCTCCGTCCACTCTGGCTGCCTCATATAATTCTGAAGGTACCTGTTTTAATGCAGCTAAAAACAGTACCATAGAAGATCCAAACTGCCATACCGCCAGCAAAGCTACTGTTCCTAATGCATACTTTGGACTTCCGATCCAGTCTACATAAGGAAGTCCAACCGCCTGAAGAAGCATGTTTACGATTCCATCACGTCTGAATAAGAAACGCCACAATACTGCGATTGCAACACTTCCGCCTAAAATAGAAGGCAGATAATAAATCGTCCTGAACAGATTGATTCCTTTTAAATTGCGATTTAAAAGCATCGCGATCAATAATGCAAATACCAGCTTAGCCGGTACCGAAAGAAATACATACTTGAAAGTGATCCACATGGACGGAATTGCCAGACGATCCTTTGTGAAAATCTCAACATAGTTGCTTAATCCGATCCATTTCGGCACATTTGTAATGGAAAAATCAGTAAATGAATAATACAAAGAAGAGAGAATAGGATAAAGTGTAAATGCAAAAAATCCTATAACCCACGGAAGGATATAAAACATGCCTTCCCATTGGGAAAATCGATTTTTAAAACCAGATTTCATACGATAACCTCCAAAAAAGGGTACAAAAATACTGCCACAAACAGATTTGCTCTTTACGATCCGCTGTCTGCGGCAGTATTTATTTATTGTTACTGTTTACTCTTTAAATCTGCTAATAACTCATCAAAGGATTCGATCAGCTCTTTTGCTCCTTCTTCTGGTGTCACTGTTTTATATTCCACTTCCTGGATCACATCCAGCCATAACTGCTCCATTTCACCCGTTGGAAGATTTGGGATCACCATAGCGCCTTCTTCCATAGCATCATCGATTACCTGATTACTGTCTGCTGACAGCACTCCAGCATCTAATAACGTATCTCTTGCAATTTTAGATGCCGGAACACCTCGTACATCGCCCTGGATTTCTACCGCTTCTGTATCATTTAAAAGCCAGTTGATAAATTCAGCCGCTTCTTTTGGATGACTGCAGGACTTAGGAATCGCATAAATCATAGATGGACGTACCATGATACCTGTTCCCTTTTCATCATTTCCACGGATCATAGGAGCAACTCCCACATTAATGGTTCCATCTACTGTCAGAGTGGAAGCAGAAGATAACCATAACTGGCACATTCCCAAAGACCCATCTACCCACTTCGGATTTTCATACCATCTTTTCAGATAAATGTTGCTGGCTTCAACTGGCTCGATCACGCCTTTGTCCAGCCATTCAGAAACCATCTGGAATCCTTCTAATAACTGGTCTTCTGTAAAGGTTCTCTGGTAATCATTATCAAAAATATACTGTCCGGTTTTCTGCTGCAGGAAAGACTGGAGCATCAGGTTGATATTGGTCTGCTCTACATTCAAAAGATAGAAGTTTGGATCTTCCTCATGGAGTTTTGCACCCATAGCTGTTATGTCATCCCAAGTTGTTTTTCCTGTTACATCAATTCCCTTTTCAGCAAATACATCCTTATTGTATAAAAGGACATTGGTATTTGCTCCTGCCGGCACTCCTAAAAGTTTTCCGTCAAATTCCAGGCAGTTCTTTAAAAGATCCTCGCTGAACTGAGTGGTATCGATCTCTTCCATAGTATTTAAATCTACCAGCAGATCACCCTGCTTGTTAATATCCGGCAGCCACGGCTGATCGATTGTTACAATATCAGCAGCGCTCTGTCCAGAAAGCTGTGTGATCAGCTTCTGCTGATATCCATCAAAACCGCCATACTCAGGTTCAATGGTGATACCTGGATGCAATTCCTCATAACGTTTGATTGCTTCTAATGTAGCATTGTGTCTGGACTCGCCTCCCCACCAGGCAAAACGCAATGTGATTCCATCTGCACTATTTTCCTGAGAAGTATTTTCTGAAGCAGCATTTTCTTTTCCATTTTCAGATGATCCGCCTGCTCCACAACCTGTGATACTTAAAGCTGCCACAATTGCAGCTGTTGACACACAGCCCCATTTACTCAATTTTTTCATCGTTTCCTGATCCCTTCTTACACATTTTTACACATTTGCTTTCTGTTGATTCTGGCCAAAATCTTCATGTCATTAAAATATCACAAATGCAGCAAAATGAACAGGAATCCGCTTTGCCATTGTACTCTTTAATTGGCATCTTGTGGTGTCATTTTTTGACATAGGTATCTTTATATGCAAACCTCATTCCACATCCCCAAAAAACTTTGCACGATCCGTGGATTTATTATATATTATTACTATAACTCAAGGTATTTCGAGAATCTTAAAAGTCTCTCGGAATCTTAATATATTGGGAGGTAATACGTTGTATCGTTTACTGATCGCAGATGATGAATATGAAATAAGAACCGGACTTGCCAATTATTTTCCATGGGATACCGTAGGCTTTGAAGTAGCTGATCTGTGCAGCAATGGAGTCGAGGCTCTTTCTTTTATAGAAAAACAAACCGTCCATGCTGTTTTATGTGATGTAAAAATGCCGATTATGGATGGCTTGACCTTTGCCAAACTGCTTCGTGAAAAATATCCAGATGTGAAACTGGTATTTTTAAGCGGTTATAAAGATTTTGAATATGTTCGCAAAGCCCTTCAATGCGGTGCACAGGATTATATCCTCAAACCAACCCAGTTTCAGGAGATCACCAGTGTGTTTAAAAAGATCCAACACGAACTGGATCAGGTTAATCATCCCCAAACTGCTTCCCAGCCTTCACCAGATGATCTGATCCTGGCAATTCAGAAAATCATACAGGAACAGATTGATCGGGTAACGCTTGAATCTGTCGCTAACGAAGTATTCTTAAGTCCTTTTTACGTCAGCAAACTTTTCAAACAGCGCACTGGGGAAAATTTTGCCGATTACGTAACAGAATGCCGAATGAAAAAGGCTGCCGAACTGCTTTGCGGTCATTCCTGCAAAACATATGAAATAAGTATGATGGTGGGATATTCAAACCCTAAAAACTTTACCAGAGCTTTTAAAAAATTCTATGGAGTAACGCCCAGTGAATTTAAAAACGCAGACCGAATGAAGGAAGTGTGCAAAAACCATGACATCACCTTATAAACTTTTTTTCAAAACCTTTGTGAAATACCTTTTGATCCTATCCATTCCTGTAATCCTTTTAGGTTCCTTTGCCTTTACGCTGACTTATCGCTACGTATATGAAAGAGCTTCGGCTTCCTCCATTCAGGCTTTAGAACAGCTTAACCAATATAATGAGCAGATGGACACGTTATGCCATTCTTTGGAACAATCCGTCAATCCAGACACATTTTCCAGTCTGTCTCTGGAACATATCCTGCGCAAAGATACACTGGATTACAACGACTCCATCCGTCTGTCTCTATTTACTTCCATTATCAATTCCCTGGTAAATTCCAATCCTCGTCTTTCATCGGTTTATATTTACTGGCCCAACGAGACCCAGAAAGTACTTGTATCAAACCGCGGGATCCTGTTTCCTCAAATGCTTTCTGACACACAATGGAAAAACGGATATGAAAAGGAATTAAAAAATACTTCCAGGAATGACTATATTGAAAAAAGAGAGATTCTTTCCAGCCTGAATATTTCCATTCCCGTGATCACCCGGTATCACAGAATACACAGCCTGGATTATCTGTCCTCTAATGGCATGTTGATTTTAAACATAAAAGCAGAGGACCTGGAATCATATATGAAAAACCAGAAATTGTATCCAGGCCAACAGCTGTATCTCACAGACCGTTCCGGCAATCTCCTGGGAGCAACCGATCAGCCAGATGAAACATTATCAGCACTTTTTAAACAGCTTGCAGCTGATGGATCCTCCTCCCGCCTTATCCAAAATAATGGGGACTATACCTTATCTTTTCTCAGGAATGAAGATTCAGGACTTTGCTGCCTATCCATTATTCCCAACAAGCAGCTGTATTCTGTCCCTAAAAAACTTTTTATCACAACAGCATACTTAACCTTGCTGTCATTGTTTTTATCTCTTACTCTTGCTGTGTTATACAGTAAAAAAACCACACGGAATATTCATTCTATCTTAAACATATTTTCCTGCGCAAAAAATGGAAAGCCGCTGCCATCTCAGTTCGCTGGCAATGACGAATACAGCTATATCGTAGCTAACCTGACATCCACCCTGCTTCAGCAAGAGCAATTAAAAAATCAATTGAAAGAAAAAACTTACCAGGAACGTATTCTGGAACTGGTAGCTTTGCAGACCCAGATTAATCCCCACTTTCTTTTCAACACACTGGAAACCATACACATGCGTGCTTTTGGTCTGACTAAAAGCTCTAATGATGTAACTTATCTAATTGAAAATCTGTCTGGTATTATGCGCTATACTCTTTCTGATCCGGATCAGCAGGTTTCCCTTAAACAAGAGCTTGATTACACAAAAGCTTATCTGAACATTCAGAAATTCAGGTATAAAGACAAATTCCATATTATCTGGGAATATGATGATGATATCCTGGACGTAATGGTGATCCGACTTTTTATGCAGCCGCTGATTGAAAATGCTATTTACCATGGTATCAAAGAAGCTTCTGGTGAATGTTTCTTAAAAATACGTCTTTACTGCAGGGATCATTATCTTACCCTTCATATCATAGACACAGGAATTGGAATGAAAAAAGAAAAACTTATGGAACTTCGTGAATCTTTAAAAAATGAAAATATTCACTACGAACATATCGGACTTCGCAACACCTATAAACGACTGCTCCTTACTTACACAGACAAAGTAATTTTTCAAATTCAAAGTAAGTATGGCCAGGGAACTGTGGTAACTGTAAAATTCCCTGTTTCATAGAAAAGTATCTCCTAAACAACTTCTGCGCAGCATATCCAAACAAACTTGTTTGATCTGCTTTTAAAGTTGGATGCGAAAAAGAATGTGCCTTGGCACATTCTCGCGCCGAGCGCGGTCGCTTGCGACAAACTTCCTTATCGCGCGAGTGCGCATCGTTGGCACGAAGTGCCTGTTTTTTGTTTACCAGGGAATTCCAACGGAATTTCCTGGTAAACGAAAAAGACCGGTCGGGGAACCGGTCTTTCTCAGGAGAAGGTATTTCGTTTCTTATGGGGTGTAGCAAAAACTATATAATGTATTGGGGGGTTACGTCTATTATAGTAGCATAGAATACCCAAAAAGTGTGCACAAACTTTCGGTTTTTGTCTTTTTTCTTTTATACATTTTATCCAACTTTATACATTTGATCCGATCGTACTTTCTGCCTTATCCGCTTTCTGGCGCTCCGGCCACTTTTTCTCCGGCTGCTGGCTTTTTTTATAAAAGTACTGGATAATGTCTTTTCTGGTAATGATGCCAATGAAACACTTCTGGTCATCCAATACAGGTACAAAGTTCTGGTTTAATGCCTTTCCGATCAGGTCTTCCATATCCGCATCTGCTTTCACCGGACGGTTGTCCAGTCTGCGCTTAATCGCTGTAATAGGGATCTTTTCTGCACCCTTTAAGTCTAAATGGTACTGGTTTTTAATACCCCAGAGCAGATCTCCTTCTGTAAGTGTGCCGATATAGCGCCCTGTCTTGCTGATAATAGGGATGGCAGAATATTTGTGGTGCTCCATCTTTTCCAAAGCCTGTCTTAAGGTGTCTTCCTCACTAATATAAGCTACTTCGCTTTTAGGAGTCAGGAAAAATAAAATGTTCATCAGGATACTCCTTTTATCTATATTGTGTAAAACTTATATATAAAGAAGTATACCTTATGGCTCTGAATCTTCAGTGAATAAATTCTAACATTTTTCTTAAATCGGCTTTTTATTCCATCTGATCCAGTGGATCAACTGCCTTTTCCTGATGCTTCAGCTCAAAGAATACATTCACACCTTCCACGGAATAATATTTTGTAGGCTCTGCCACGTATCCTAATATCTGTCCGGCTTCCAGATATTCTCCCGGAACCGCAGAAATCTCTTTTAGCTGTCCGCAGGTAGCTGTGTATTCATTTCCAAGGTCCAGCACAACAAAATTGCCGATCTCTTCATTGGAACCTACCTCCAGTACTTTGGCATTTGCAGGTGCTGCCACCGGATCACTGACCTCTGCCTGGATCACAATCCCCGGATTACATTTAAACTGATCCAGCGTAGGGAAATAAACAGTCTGGTCCATACTGTAATCCAGGATCACATTTCCACGCACCGGCCATGTGAGGACACTGGTATCTGTAAAATTCAGCACCAAAGCTTTTGCCGCCTGTTTTCCTGCACCAGCCTCTGCTGCAAGGTCATTTCCTGCATTTTTGTTCTCTGCTGTGTCTTTACGGTCTGTCTGTACATTATTTCCTGCATTTTCATCTGTGTTTTTCTGGACAAAAGCTTTTGGATCATCCTGAGCATCCTTTTCTTCTGCCTGACCATTATCTCCGGTATTTTCTTCCGGACTGCTCTCCTGGGCCATCAGCTGGCCTCCTGGTACTTCCAGATAGGGACTCTGCCCGTTTTCATCTGTACTGCCTACTGTAAGCACTCCCACGGCAGCCACGGCTGTTAAAAGTCCAATGACCATCATTACCAGGAAGAGCTTATCTTTGAACAACTGATTTACTTTATCTTTCACCTTTTATCACCTCACTGGTATTCTTTCCAGTTTGGCTTTCTTTATTCAGTGCGAAATTCAATATCTTTGTAAAAATATTCCAGAATCTGCTTAAAATCCCAGCCTTCTGATGCTTTTGCCTGAGCTTCATACTGGCTTAAGCCATATCCATGGCCGACTCCTTTTACAGTAATGGCAATGCCCTTTTCCTGCGGCTCAGTAAAAAAGCATGACGAAGGAAGCCCTAAAGCCCGCGCTGCATCTTCTCCGTTAATCGAAACACCATCAATCTGGAGTTCTTCCACATAACCGCTGCCATCTCGTTTAACAATCTGGACCTTAGCTGGAAATGCTCCAGGACTGACCTGAAACTCACTTAATGCTTTTGCCGCCTGTGCACCGGAAAAAGACAGGTATTGGATAAAATCCTCTGCCTGTACATCATCCGGACAGGAAACTTTGGAAAGGTACGGATAATTTTCTCCCCCTTCTCTCGTATTCCCTGCACTTAATTTACAAAAAAGAGGTGTGATCAGTTTTCCCTGGTACGTCAGCACAATTCCTGCAGTCTGGGCTGCTGCTTCCTCCAAACGGCTGTATTTTTCCAAAAATCCGTCTGTTCCCCATGTTTTCTTTAATTCTTCCCTGGGCTTTCCTGCAAGACCCAGCTCTGTTTCTGATATCTCCCATATCTTCTGTGTGCTTGCTGCAGTTATTATCTCCCCATCTGTTTCAGTTTCACCCGTATCCGTCTGTGCTGCTTCTGTTTCAGATGTCTCTGATCCCTTTGTTCCATTTTCCATCTGCTGTCTTATATAGGTTCTTGCGATCACTGCCTGAGCCTTTATTGCTTCCATTTCACTATCAGGAGATATCTGCACTGCCAGAACAGAAGGAAGATATTCTTCCAGTGACAGCCATTTTCCCTTTTCGCTGCTGTCAGACCGGTCTAACAATATCCGGTAATTCCCAGAAGCTGCTCTTTCCTGTTGTCTGTCATACTGCAGTCCGTATATATTTCCTGTAACCATAAGTGTAGTCCCAAAAGGCAGCAAAAGACTTGCGCAGACCACAATGAGCATCCATTTTCCCATAAAAAATCCCTGTCTCCATCTTGTTATCCATAACAATATATGAAGACAGGGAAATTACTTATTCGATCCTCAAGTTAACTTAACCAATATATGCCTGAATCAGGCGGAACGTATTCTCTGCGCCATCTCTGTGGCTTCTCTCATAGCCATGAGATGCATACACACCCGGTCCGATCAGGGCATGACGGATATCATTTCCTGCACGGAGAGTCGTTTCTACATCTGAACCATAATGCGGATATACATCCACTGCAAAACCAATGTTATTTTCCTTTGCAAGTTCTACCAGACGGCTCACGATCTCATAATTATAAGGCCCGCCGCTGTCCTTTGCACAGATAGAAACTTCCCGCTCTGTACACATCAGTCCTTCACCTACACAGCCCATATCCACAGACCAGGCTTCTGTTACACCAGAAGGTACCGACGCACTTCCTCCATGGCCTACTTCCTCGTAAACGGTAAAATGAGCGTATACAAACCGTTCCGGCTGTATATTTTCTTCTTTTAAATATTTTCCGTATCCCAGTAAAATAGCTGCTGAAAGCTTGTCATCCAGAAAACGGCTCTTAATATAACCGGATTCTGTCACCCGCGTCCTGGGTTCAAAGCACACGTAGTCTCCCGGCATAATACCTAGCTTTAATGTATCTTCTTTTGAATTTACCGGCTCGTCTACAAGCACCTCTATGGTATCCCAGTTTCTCTCTGTTTTCTCATAATCTCCATTTACATGAACAGAAGCATTGATCAGCTGGCATACACCCTCATAAATGCCATCCCCTTTGGTAATGATACGAACATTTTCTGCCTCTGCATTGGCAGGTTTCATACCGCCGATATTTGTAAGGCGAAGACGTCCGTTTGACTTCACTTCTGCTACCATGCCTCCCAGTGTATCACAATGGGCTTCCAGCAAAATAGCATCTTCTTTATCTTTACCCCCAAAAGAAGCTACAACGCCTCCTTTTATGGTCTTTTTTGCCTGGATCCCCAGGCGCCCCAATTCCTCCAAAAGGTAATCTGTCACCTGGCGGCAATAACCAGACGGGCTGTCAATAGATAATAATTTTTCTGCCTGTTCTACGATATAATCTGTATATTTTCTATAATCTGTCATACTTTTACCGAACCTCTTCTGTCTCTCCCTTTTTCTCTGTAATATGCATCCTTTTCCAGATACATCCTCTTTTCTGCTGCCTTTAACATAGATTCTATCATGCCTTCTTTTTTCCATTCCAGGCCCATAGAAAAGCTTACCTGTACCTCTTCCAGATTCTTTCGCACCTGTTCCATCTGATCTCTAAATGCTTCTTCCCCTATTTCCGGTACAATGATAACAAACTCATCCCCGCCAATGCGGTAGGAATCTTCCGGAAATGTTTTTAAAATACCTTCTGCTGCCTTGCAGATCAGCCTGTCTCCTGCTTCATGTCCCAGATTGTCATTGATCTGTTTCAGACCATTTAAGTCAATATAGGCAACACCTGTGTCTCGTACCGGGAACCGTTCACAGGATTCTAATACCTTTATGTACTTATTACGATTATACAATCCTGTGAGCATATCACGAAAACTCAAAAACTGCAAACGTTCCTGCTGCCGTTTGGAGGACTGACTGTTTACAATAAAATACTGCAAAGACTCCAAAAGCGTGGCATCATCAAAATGAGTCCGTGGATTATCCACACCAATAAATCCGGTAACTTTACCATTTTTCTTTAACGGCACTGTTAAAAGATGCTCAATATTCTGTTCTACCAGCATTGTATATGTAGGATAACCCTTTTCCTGCTCTGCATCTGCAATATAGTATACTTCCCCTTTCTGGAAGCGTTCCAGCCACACAGCAATAACAGAAAGAGGCACCTCCTGCAGATTATCGATCTGACTGGAAATGCCATCTGCAGCATATTCAGATGTATTGGTAACAATCTGTTTTTCGTAATCAATCTCAAAAATATAGCTTCTGTCTGCATGGAAATAATTGCAGATAATACCAAGAAGATTATAAATAGCCGCATAAGTGTTCCGATCTGCTGAAAGCTCTGCTGCACACCGGTTTAAAGTCGTAGCAATCTCTAACTGATGCAGTCTTTCCCGATTTGTCTTTTCCATCCGATCTTTCAGTCTTCCGACAATAGACACATTGGCCACGATGCCAAAAGCCACTACCAGCACTTTATCCCGGTTCACATCGTCAAAATACCAAAAACTATGGTCTATGGAAAAATAGAACATAGTATACAAAAATGCAATAGCCCCGCAAAGGATACCTGCTTTATATCCAAACTGCACCAGAACCGCTGATAAGATCACAAATAAGATAATATTGGGATTATATATGTTAAACCAATAAATAACTGCACAAGCCGCTGCCTGGAGAAGGCCCATAAGCAATATCCATTTATTGTTTTTATCCCGTCCTATGGCTTCCAATATTTTCATAGGCATACCCTCTGTTTTTGCAAATATAGTGTTACCCTATTCATAGAATGTACCTATAGTTTACAAAAACAGGGGATATTTTGCAATCATTTATTGGGTTTGTAACGTAAAAATCTCTACTCACAATATTTATTTAAAAAGTCCTGACTCATTCTCAATCAAATCTTCCGCCAGATATTTCGCATCCATATTTTCGATACCATAACTGTCATTTGAAATTTGTTCAGCAAGTTTACTGGAATAATAAATATCAAATGCCTTTCGCAAATCTATCCCTTTCATTTCGGAAATTGCACTAATAATATCATTTTCCAAATTCTGCTTATAGACTTCTTCAAGTTGCTTTTTATCTACCATTGCTTTTCACCTCATACGATCTTTTAAAAGTAATAAGTTGATTCAACGTTTTTTGATTTACAATACATAGTTGATTATTCATCTTATAATATCGTAATTCATTCAAAACTTTTTCTTTGTCCCATAAACCTCTAAAGTACATATCTACAGTCTTAAACACATCATCATCTGCAACATTTCCAATGATAATATCAAACGCTTCATTTAATGGCTGTCCTTTTCTACATCCACAAACAAAATCAAGCCATTTCTCGTTTTCTTTTTCAAAAGACAATACTCTATAATCATCCCATTTCTCAGACAATTCATAAATATTAACTATCGCTGTTTTCTCTTGTCTCATTCCCTTTCGAACCGCCCACTTTTTTGCTTGATTCTCGAATGTTGTAATATAGAAACCCTTGCCAAAATCCAAATATTTTTTCGAGTGTAAAACATCCGGATTCTTTATAATTTCTGTTGATCCATGATATACAATCATACATTAACTCCCTTTTCCCTCACAAAATCCGTAATATCTTCTACCAAGTATTCTTTTCCTTGCGTATGAAGAACATCGTAACATTTAATAATATAATTATCCAAAATCCCAGTTGAATTTAATATTTTATATACTTTGGCTGGGGACATCTTCCATTTATCCGCAAGACTATATAACATGAATATTGAAAAACTCAGTTCCTTCTTCTCACACATGATCTTCACCAACCTTTCTTCCACATCTTCTGCTTAGATTATAACAAGTATTTTATTTTCATACACTATATTTTTCAATTAATATGTAAAAAGCAGGCAATAAAAAGTCACAAAAACTTTTCATCCGCCCGCTTTTCACCTATTCTCCTGCCACTATCATATCCACAACATCTGGATGTTCAATCACCTACTCACTACAAAATGTCCGCCTGCCATATCAAAATAATTGATCCCAGCATCCAGAGCATATTCTACTGTCTTAATAATGTCTTCTTCCTTCTGTTCCCCTACCACAGATGATCCCATTCCAATGACACTGATCTTTTCTTCTCCATGCGGTAATTTGCGGTATTCCATAAAACCTCTTGCCTTTCTTTGCATACTGTTTTGTCTATTTATTTTTCATTCTGTTTCTGAGTAATTTTCTCATTTTATAAAATCAGTATACATCTTGAAGTTTACTTCAAGTCAAGTATTTCATTGCTTAACCAAATTACTTATCCAAATCAACGTTTTCTCAAACAAAAAGGGGCCTTAACAGCCCCAAATTTCCAAAATATCATTTTTCTAAAAATTCTGCAAAATAAAGCAGATCAGCGGCAATGTGATCAGTGAACCAATGGTAGTGACAAAGATTCCTCCCATCGCATAGTCACTTTCTGAAGGTTTCACCATCATGGCAATGGATGCCATAACCGGCATTCCCGCGATCAGTGACATCGTCATACGGATATCTTCTGCCATTCCCAATTGTTTCAGGATCCAATACATAACAAGGGGTACGATCATCATTTTTACAATTACGATCCCATACAATTCAATCCTCTTTAAACAGCTGCCTATATTGCTGCAGGCAAACAATCCCCCCAGATAGATCATGGCTAAAGGTGTTGCCGTAGAACCAATTTTCTGAAGTCCTGTATTTAACGGCACTGGTAATCGGATTCCTATAATGATCAAGATTATAGCCGTTACGATCCCTACTGATGCCGGATTGATCAGCTTTTTAGGATTAAATTTTCCTTCTCCTTCCGGAGCTGTCAGCTTTACTCCCAGCGTCCATAAAAATAACTGATCTACAATAGTAAACACAGAAACATAAAGAATACCATTTTCCGGATAAATACTGGTTATAATAGGTATCCCCATAAATCCGATATTTCCAAATATATTCATAGTCTGGTAAATTTCAACCAATTTTCCCTTTACGCCACATAAATGTGCAATCGGCCAGCTGAGCAAAAACAATGCACTGTCCAGAAAGAAAGCCGTTACTAAAATGGAGCCAGACCTAAAAAGAGCATCTTTCTCTACCCCATTGATAATATTAGTAAAGATCAGCAGCGGCAGTCCCATTTTCAAAACAAACCGTGCAATAGGCTGCAATGCCTCTTTGCTTAAAACCTTTGTTTTTACTAAGATCACACCTGCCAGAATGTAGACCACAAACAATTCCATCTGCTCTAACAGGATCCAGAATGTATTCATGTTTCATTTCCCCCTTAAGTATATTTACGATCACTTATCTAAGTATACCATCAAAACTAAACCATTACAATTTTCCTGATATTTAGTTGCTGAATGTGCTGAATGATCAATGAATCAATCTTTAAGGAAAAATTTTAAGCCGCCACTACTTCCCATAGCGACGGCTGCAAAAACTACCTCTATTTTTCCGTGATACCATAACCAAACTGATACCACTTGTGATGCTTTGGAATAAAGAATGCTACATCCGGACATGCATTCTGGATATTCTGACGAATGGTATCAAGTACACCTTCTGCATTTGTTTTTCCTTCCGGAAGCTTCATATCTGCCAAAAGCTCTGGTTTTGCCGCAAATAAAGTTTCCCAGATATCGTAATGATGAGGTATTACTACCTTTGGATTAATAGCCTGTACCAGTCTTGCAAACATCTGATGATCCTGTTTCGGGCTGACATGCATAAAAGCGATCTCATTTCCATTATATTTTTCCATGCGGTGAATCTGTTCCTCTGTGGTCATTCCTCCCCATACAACGGCCCTGTATCCATTGGCATCGGTAATGCGGAAGTTATACATCTCCAAAGAACCATACCACATGGTTTCTCTCCTGCTTCCATCTTTCTGGATACAGTAACCTTTATCCCAGTAATTTCCACTTTTTGATTCTGTATGCCTTGCTGCTATTACTTCGATTTTTACATCATCAAATTCATATTCTTCTCCGCCGCGGATACGGAACAGACGCTCTACATTCAGGCCATATTCTTTGCACAGCGCCTCTGCTGACAGATCTCCTACAAAGATCGCTGCCTGGGGAAAGCGCTTCTGGATCCGTCCAATACTGTCAGAGTGATCATCATGTGTATGGGTGAGAAGCACATAATCTGCCCGCTCGATCTCGTCAATGCTGATAGGATAGATCTGTGCCTCATCTAACCATGGATCCACCAAAAGGTGCTTTCCGCTGGATAATTCCATTTCAAATCCCGCGTTGTTTAACCATCTGAATTTCATACCTTTTCCTATTAATTCCATAAAATGTTGCCCTCCTGCTTGTTTTTATAAAATTTTCATATCTCGATTATAATGTTTTTTTGTTTTAAGTGCAACGTTAAACTTATTATAAAATAAAGCTGCAAACAAGATTTTCTATCCCTTTGCAGCTTTATTGCGATTTAATTCAGAAAGGTCCGAAAGAGCCCCGCTATGTATAAACGCATTCACGGCAATTTTCTGGACCTTTTGTTCCGCCGCCAATTAGACAGGGCTCCGGCCAACTCACACGCTTCGCGTGTTCAGGCAACGCCTCCGCCCTGTC
>UQTA01000056.1 GCA_900543885.1 uncultured Clostridium sp. | reverse complement strand
AAGTCTCATTTAAACCGCTTCGCTCGACTTGCATGTGTTAAGCACGCCGCCAGCGTTCATCCTGAGCCAGGATCAAACTCTCATGTTAAAAGTTGATCGAAGTTCGGATTACTTAGCTTGGCTAATTGATCCTAAACCTTCATTACTTGGTTTTTGTTCTGAATTTTCTCAAATCCAAAGGTCTAAACCAGACCTTTTTAATTTTCTGAATTTTCAGGGTTTTACATACTGTTTAATCTTCAATTATCAAGGTTCGTTGTTGCTAACTTGTTCAACAGCAACTCTGATATAATATCATGTGTTTTTCTGTTTGTCAACAACTTTTTCAATTTATTTTTTCATTTCTTTCGAAACGTTTGCTGCTCTCTCAAGAGCGAAGATTATAATATCAAACCAGCAACTGTTTGTCAATAAGTTTTTTTGTTTTTTCTCCAACTTTTTTGCAGCTTTTTGTGGAACAGTTTGTGTTTTCCTTATTGTTTTACTTTTTCTTACGCTTTGGATTCATAGGAAACCATCCTTTTTGAACCCTTTTTTCCTGCTCAAATAATTCCTTAATACTCCAGATACAGGTAATTCCAAATACTGCCACAAGAACACTCCACAACACATCTGCTAGTATTACGGAAATGAGCAAAGACAGGCCGCCAATAAGGCCAAAAAAAGGCCACACTTCTTTTCCAAAGTAATATTCACATTTTATTACAACCACATGGAACGATCCAATCAGTAAAAAGGTTGCTGCCGCGATCACTAAGCCTATAAAATTCACAATCTTTCCTTTCTGTGTGTCTATATTCTGCACACTCATACTATTATCCCGCACTTATTCTTCTATCGTTTCCAAACTGCCGCCGCATTAGATCGCACCATTAATTCCTCAACCGGAATTTCTGCAGGACATATGTTCTGACATGAGAGAGATTTTCCACATCCTTCAAAAAACATTTTTTTGTACCCAGCTGCAATTTTTCCCTTATGTTCATTGTTCTGCTCTTCATTCAAAATCCGAAACGCATTTACCGGGACAACTGCTCCTGAAAAATCGCCGTCTATAGAAAAGTTAGGACATACTTCAAGACAGCATCCACATAATAAGCATTTTGCTGACTGGTATCTTGATTCATGTGTATAGCTGGACATATATGCTTCACTTTCCAGCCACAGATCTGCTTTTTTCAAATTTTTAAATACTGCAGAGCGATCAACGATCAGATCTTTGACCAGCGGGAATTTGCTAAGTGGTTCTAATGTTATATTCCTGCTTTTTAATGTGTGTAAAAAAGTATCACAGGCTAAACGTGGACGTCCATTAATACGCATGGCACATGCCCCGCATTTTCTGACCATACATCCGCATTCCCACTGGATCTCATCTGCTTCTTTCCCATCGCAATCCATTAACGTTTCTCTGCTGTTTAGTTCGTTTAAAACTGCCGCAATGGACGCATCCTGCTCTCCACTATATTCAAATTCCTGCCAATACGGCGTTGATTCTTTATTTTTCTGTCGTTTGATCCGGATCCTGTATATCATTTTTTCACCGCCTTTGGGGGATTTCTTTCCATGAAACATGGATTCCCTCTGCATCATACTGCACGATCGTAGTTTTATAAAAGTTTCTGTCATCCCTTTCAGGATAATCTTCCCGCCAATGTGCACCACGGCTTTCTTTTCTTTCCAATGCGCTTTTTATAACCGCCTGCCCCAACAGTGAAACTTTTCCTTCTATCTTCTGCAGCTGAGCCAATCCATTTTTTAATGTTTCTTCTTTTCTTACAACTCCCATTGCCGACAACATGATTTCATTGATCTGTTTCTTTTCAGCTTTTTTCAAAACTGGTTCATTATAATCCGCTGTTTCTTTTTCCCATTCTGGCAGATCCTGATTTTTCACCTCTTCACAAGCTGTTTGTGCAGCAATCATTCCACCATAGATTGCTCCCAGAAGGGAATTTCCTCCTAAACGGTTTGCTCCATGGTACTGAGCACAGCATTCTCCTGCTGTGTAAAGATTTTTCATCACTGTCCTGTGTTTTTCATCCACATAAATGCCACCCATAAAATAGTGGATTCCAGGATACACAGGTATGGGGGATTTTCTTATATCTTTATGTAAATATGTCTGGCAATCATTAATAAGTCCTGCTAATTTTTTCTCTGTTACCTCTTTTGGTATTTCTGTCATATCTAAAAAAACTTCATTTTCCCGGCTGACTTTCCAGATTTCTCTTGCTGTTATATCACGTGGCATCAGATTTCCCATTTCAGGATATCGTTCTTCCATAAAATACCATGGTATTCCATTCTTATACGCAAACAGACGTCCTCCTTCTCCCCTCGCAGCTTCACTGATCAGCATCCGTTTTCCTCCAAGTTCTACCGTAGTAGGATGAAACTGGATCATTTCCAGATTTGCCATAGGAATTCCTAAGCGGAACAATTCTGCTGTTACTTCACCTGTATTCGCCAGAGAACCAGTCGTATCTCCAAACAGACCATTAATCCCTCCTGAAGCAATGATCACTGCATTTCCTGCAAGCTGCAGTATCTCTCCTGCATAATCATCTCGGATCTGGCATCCCAGACAAATGCCATTATGTATCAGCAATGTCTGAAATGAATGATGTGAAAAGCGTTCCACAGATCCCTCTGCTTCTTTTTGCCGCACAGCATCGATCATGGCAGTCATCAGCTGCTTTCCTGTATCACTTTTAGCGAATGCTGTACGCTTCTTTTTCTGACCTCCCAGATTTCTCAAATCAATCTCATCAAAGCCGCATGTATTAAACTGCACCCCGATCCTATGCAGCCACCGTACCAGATTCGGAGCAGCCTGTGTCATATTCCATACAGCATTGGGATCTGCAAGGCCGCAGCCTGCATTTACCGTATCTTCATAATGCTGTTTTGGACTGTCACCTTCCTTTTGGGTATCAAGAGCAGCATTGATACCGCCTTCAGCCATAACAGACTGTGCACGCTCCGAAGGAAAAGAAGATATTAATTTTACATCAAATCCTTCCTTTGCTGCCTTTAAGGCTGCCGCCAGGCCTGCCAGACCTGCTCCCACAATGATCATCGTCTTTTTCATAAAGTATGCCATCCAATATAATAGATAATAATTGCCCCTGTAATGAAAAGAAGCAAAACAGATAAAACCAGATAAATATCACTGCGATGTTCTTTATCTGTCATAATCCCCAATGACACCAGCAGCGGGCGTATATTGATAAACAGATGCAGAAAAAATGCTGCAACCAGCAGCAGCTGCATGATCAGCTTGACCGTTGTAAAAGGAAATAGTACATAGGTTCCTTCCCGCACCCCGCCAAACACACCCAGGTGAAAAAACATCAAGATCAATATTGCCAGGCCGCTGGCTCTTCTAGCCCAAAACAGCGCGTTTTCGTTTATATATCGCTTCTCCTGAGACTTAGAAATCCGCACGGTCTGTATTGTAAGTAAAATTCCCAGAACCGTATGAGCTGCCAGGACCACTGCACCGATCCATGCCAAAATAGCTGTTGCCATGCTTTCGATCCCAAGCAGGGAAAAAGTCCCTGCAATACCATGAAGCATAAAAATCACCAGCAGTATCGCTGACAATATGGTATTTGCTTTTCTCATGCCCCGGCTCCTCCCATTTTCTCACTGTTTACTAAGCTGTAATCGATCTGTTTTAGTTCTTCCATTTCCAGTATATCGTTCGAAGCAAGGAACATCTGGTATTTTTCACTGACGATCCTGGAACGCAGCATAGTCTCACCAAATGCTTTTATCTTCACATGGACACCTGCTTTTTCCAGCTTATCTGCCAATGTATGGGCATACTCTAAAAGAGCTTTGTCTGTTTTTAAAACGTATACCGATAATTGTCTCTGCCTGTCATCTGACAGTATAAGATTTTCTTCCCCTGCAGCTGCTTTTTTTATGATCTCGCGCAATCCCTCATCCAAACCATCCCCTGCATGAGAATTAACACCTAAAATATAAATTTCTTCCATCTGTGCCGCTTCCTGCGCTGCTTTTTTTGATTTGGGAGTTGCGCCTGTTACTGCATCCATAATGGATGATGGTGAGTGCAGCATAGCTCCAAATCCTGCTAAAAACGCAATCGTTGCAAACAACACGATTAATTTTCGCTTCACTCTTCTTTCTCCTTTGCCTCCAGGCAATCCATTCTTGCATCCAGTGTAAACCAGAACTCTACACCATCTTTTACGTTTGCTACCCCACAGGCCTTATTATGTGAATCCATGATCGCCTTTACAATAGAAAGGCCGATTCCGCTTCCGCCATACGCCCTGGTGCGCGCTTTATCCACTTTATAAAATTTCGTCCACAATTTGTCCAGATCTTCTTCTGGAATGTTCTGTCCTGTATTAAATACGGTTACCTTTACTTCATCCTTATTATCTTTCTCCAAACGGATCTCAATCTTCTTTTCTCCGTCCAAATGGTTCATGGCATTATTCAGATAATTGGTTACAACTTCCTCGATCTTAAATTCATCAGCCCATACCATAACCGGTTCATCTGCATCAAAGATCACTTTGGCCTCTTTTTGCTGAAGAAGAATCTTAGCCGATGACAGCACGCCTTTTATCAGCGCAACCAGATCAAATTGCTCGATCACCGGCTTATCATTGCCAAATTCAAGGGCAGTCAGAGTCAGAAGCTGTTTAACCATCTTATTCATTTTTCCTGCCTCATCCTGAATAACTTCGCAGTAATAATCCCTGCTGTCCGGATCTTCTGCCATTCCTTCTGTAAGGCCCTCTGCATATCCCTGGATCAGGGCAATCGGTGTTTTTAATTCATGGGATACATTTGCAATAAATTCTTTTCGTGCTTCATCAATGCGTATTTTCTCTTCAATATCCTTTTGCAGCTCATTATTTGCTGTTTTTAATTCCCCTATGGTTTCTTTCAGTTTTTCTGAAAGAGTATTCATGCTTCTTCCTAAAACACCAATCTCATCCTCTGAATTACCGGTATACCGGGCATCAAAATCCAGTTCTGACATGCGCTCAGACAGCGTTGCAAGAGACAGGATTGGGGATGTGATCTTTTTTCCTGCAAAATACATGATGATGCTTCCTGCAGCCAAAGCAATGAGACCGATATAAACCATAAACCGGTTGGACAGATCTACACTTTCATGGATGCTGGCAATTGGCATGGACATAATAAAAATGGTCTTGTTATCCTCAAAGAATCCCCAGTTTTGCAGGTAAAAGCTTTTTGAATGACGGTCAAAGCTTTTCTCAATGGTATAATTTTCCTCATGCACCAGTGTATCTGTTTTTGGTCCACGTTTTCCCAGAATATATTCCTGAACACGATCTGCCAAGAATCTTCCATCCCAGAAAGAAGGATAAGTTTCATCATTGGTGCTATCTACAATTACCACTGTAATGTTATACTTCTCATTTACATTTCGGATCAGCCGGGTGATCTCATTTTGTTCTCCGTCTTTTGAATAAAGACTTTGGAGATCATCCATAATATCTTCTCCGGCAGCAGCTTTTTCTACTGCATACTCATTGAGCTGGGTATAAGTATCCTGGAGAATCTTTACTTTGTCATTAAGATAGTAATTTTCCAGAAAAAAGCTGTTCATTGCCCATACCGCCAGAAGAACCATAGCCATCAGGCCTATAAACAGTCCTATAAATGTAGTCCTGATCGAACGTTTCATTCCTCATTCACCTCAAATTTATAGCCCATTCCCCAGATTGTCTTAATATATTCTCCCTTTTCGCCCATTTTACTGCGCAGTTTTTTTACATGTGTATCAATAGTTCTGGCATCGCCGAAATAATCGTAATTCCATACATTGTTTAATATTTTTTCTCTTGAAAGGGCAATTCCCTGATTTTCTACAAAAAAGGTGAGCAGTTCAAATTCCTTAAAACTTAATTCAATCTCTTTTCCGTCAATGGTTACTCTGTGTGCTGCTTTATCAATGCAGATGCCGCCTACATTTATTACATCAGAAGAAACCGCATTGGTCCGGCGAAGAATAGCCTCTACTCTTGCAACCAGGATCTTTGGACTGAACGGTTTTGAAATGTATTCATCTACTCCAAGAGAAAATCCCTGAAGCTCATCTCGCTCCTCACTCCTGGCTGTCAGCATGATCACCGGCACTTTAGAATATCTACGGATCGTCTTAAGCACTTCCCATCCATCCAGCTTCGGCATCATTACATCCAGCAAGATCAGTGCAATATCCTTTTGTGCGAAGAAGATCTCAAGAGCTTCTTCTCCATCTCCCGCTTCCACTACAGAAAATGCTTTATTCGTAAGAAAATCCTTTACCAGTTTTCGCATTCTCGCTTCATCATCTACCATCAATATTTTCAAAGCATCCATTTTCTGCTCCTCCTGTCTATTTTATTATGTATTTGTATATCTAAAGTGTTTCTAACGTATCACTTGCTTTCGCACTTATTATAACAAAAAAAAACGGGATTTCTACGCTTTCACACAAGTTTCACAACTAACACTTGCTGTTCATGCACTGCATGACCAGCACTGGAATTTCCTGATACACAAAAAAAGAGCCGGGACATGCACATTTACACATCTCGGCTTTTTCCCCGCTCTTTAAACAGTTCTATTAGTCATCCAAATCTTCTTCGCTTACCAGCTCATCATATTCCTGATCATCCAGCATTTCATCAAATGCATCAGCAACGATCTCATACTCATCATCATCCATGATGTTGTCCAGAACAGGAGTTCCATCTTCTGTCTCGCTGTAACGATACAGATAAACTTCTCCTTCTTCGGAATCAGCTCCTTCCATAGGAAGAAGTGCGATATATTCACGGTCTCCTGCAGAGAAGATGTTAAGGACCACGCACTCGATCTCAGAATCATCATCTAATGTCAGGGTAACAGTCATTTCCTCTTCTTCATTTAAATTCTTCTCGTCTGCCATATTTTATTCCTTTCATAATCCAATCCGGTTAAATGTTACAGCTTTTCGCTGTCCATTTACACTTTATCAGACTGTCTGTAAAATTGCAAGCTAATATTCAATCCCTTTCCTTGCCGGGATTCCTCTGGTATAGGGATGGGCACGCATGACCATTTCTGTAACATAATCCGCTGATGCCAGAAGGGCCTTCGAAGGATTTCTTCCTGTAAGGATCACTTCCAGTTTTTCCGGTTTACTGCTGATGAGTGCAAGCAGACGTTCTTCATTGATAAAACCAAGACTGCAGGCACCTACAGCCTCATCTAAGATGAGCATATCCGAATCCTGATCCAAAGCCATTTTCCAGGCTTTTTCCAGTTCTTCATTGTAGTATGTTTTGGCTTCTTCTCTCTCTTGCGGACTCATTTTCCAGGAAAATCCAAATTGTCTGGTGCAAGGAAGAAGCGTTATCTCCGGAATCTTTTTTAAAACTTCCACTTCTCCTGACTGATCATTTTTCAGGAAACGTTTGATCACTACTTTTTTTCCGCTTCCTGCTGCGCGGACAGCTGCACCTACCGATGCCGTGGTCTTGCCTTTTCCATCTCCACAATAAATATGAACCAGGCCGGCAGTTCTATCCGCCGGTTTTACCGGTTTTACCTGTTTATCTCGTTCCTGATTTTCCATTTTTTTCAAAATCCTCTTTTTCACCCAAAAGACCTGTCTCAGCTACAAAACGTGACACTGTCTGCCGTTTGTGATACCGCTCTTTTACATAAAAAATATGCAGTCTGTCTTTCGCCCTGGTCATGGCCACATAGAACATACGCCGTTCTTCTTCCATGTCCGGCTCTAAAACAGCCTTGTGATGAGGTGTTATCCCTTCATTTGCATCCAGGATATAAACCACCTTAAATTCCAGTCCTTTGCAGCTGTGCATGGTCATAAGACTGACGCCTTCTTTTTCAGCTTCATGCAAAGCAGACTGCTCCTTTAACTGCTCTTTGTACTCGTCCATATGATTAAACCATGCCTCATAAGTCTTAAAGGGTACAGCGCTCTCCTGAAGAGCATCCAGAATCTCAAACAGATCCTCTGGTTTTAATCTGCGTTCATTGGCATACTCTCTCAGATAGTCATCATATCCTATGGCTTTGCGGATATAGTTTACCGCACCCCCAGGGGCCATATCCCGCAGCATTTCCAGATCATATACCAGCTGGTCAATACGGTCTAGCATCCAGTTTTTATCCTGATAAAAAGAGCGCAGCTGTTCCCAGCGTATCACCTTACTGTCTAAGGCATCCCTGCTGATATATCTGGCAGGCCGGTTGATGATCTGAAGTATGTTGGAACGGCTCAGATCGCCTAATGCCGCATAAATGTAGCAGAAAACATTTCGGGAGATCCAGTGTTCATAAAGGTTGGGTACAGTGTCACGCATATGAAAGGGAATGTTGTATTCCATCATCCGCTCAATAAGAAGTCTCGGCCCCTGATTGGTACGATATAAAACCGCCATATCTTCATAGGGGATGCCCATCTCATGGTAATCCCGCAGTTCTTCTGTAATCGCTTTTGTCTCAGCCAGGGGATCCGGCCACTCTTTAACAGCCACAGGCCATCCCTTTCCTCTGTTTCCCCGGATCTCCTTTGGGAAACGTGTTTTATTAAAAGCGATCAGTTTTCCTGCACTTTTGATCACAGGATCTACACAGCGGTAATTTACATCCAGTAAGATTCTTTCTGCGTCTGGATAATCTTTTTCAAACCCCAGCATCAGTTCTGGTCTTGCACCGCGAAAACGGTAAATAGACTGGTCATCATCTCCTACAATAAACAGGTTATTTTCCGGCAGTGCCAGCATTTTTACGATCTCATACTGGATCTGGTTAATGTCCTGAAACTCATCGATCAATATGTATTTATATTTTCTCTGCCATGCCTGTAAAATATCCTTACGTTCCCTAAAAAGTTCATAGCACATGGCCAGCATGTCATCAAAATCCAGAAGTCCCTGTTTGCGAAGACAACCTTCATAACCTTCATATAGTTCTTTAAAAACCGTCTGAGAACAGCTTTTGGCATAATAATTGTCAAGATCCATTAACTCTCCTTTAATAAGGCTGATCTCCGACAATACCGAAGCAACAAACTCCCCTTCATCTTCAATCTCCAGTTCCGTCTGCTCCAGCTGTTCTCTGATAAACTGGATGCGCTGCTCTTCTTTTACTATATTGGACGCCTGATACCTGTATGCCAGCTTTAATATCATAAAAAAGACAGAATGGAAGGTCCCAAAAGAGACTCTGCTGCATCCTGTCCCGGTTATCCGTTCATATCGTTCTTTCATTTCACGGGCTGCTGCCCTGGTAAATGTGATCACCAGAATGTTTCCCGGTTCCACACCTGCCTTTTCTGTTAAATAACGGACCCGGTTGGTAATGACCGTAGTCTTACCTGAACCAGGTCCTGCAAGTACAAGGGCCGGTCCGTCAATGTGACGGATCGCCCTTTTTTGTGCTTCATTAAAAGCCATGTATTAAGCCTCCAGCATTTCAATGCCTTTGCGGATACGTTTTAATGATTCTTCTTTTCCAAGAACTTCCATAATCTCAGTTGCTCCTGCAGGAGTCATCTGCTTGCCGGAAACAGCGGTACGTACCGGCCACATAACAAATCCGGTTTTTACGCCAGTTTCACTTACATAAGCAGAAAGTGCTGCAAACAGAGCGTCATTGCTGAAATCTTCCTGTGCTTCCAGGATCGGAAGTACATCTTTTAATACCTTAAGAGAAGTCTCTGCATTGGTCTTCATCTTTTTGTGAGTATACATAGCTGTATCATACTCAGGAAGTTCCTCAAAGAAATCAATATGATCCTTGATCTCCGGGAATACCTCAATTCTGGTCTTTACCATATTGGCGATCTTCTTAAGGTCTAAGTCTTTTTTGATCACTGCTTTTAAATATGGCTCAGCCAGTTTATAGAAACGGTCAAAATCCATTGCCTTAATGTACTCGCCGTTCATCCAGCGCAGCTTGGTCATATCAAATACAGACGGAGACTTATTCATACGGTGGTAATCAAATTCCTTTACCATCTCTTCCAGAGAGAAGATCTCGTTGTTTCCTTCCGGAGACCATCCAAGAAGCGCCACATAGTTTACGATCGCTTCCGGAACAAAGCCCTGCTCTACCAGATCTTCAAAAGAAGAATGGCCGCAGCGTTTGCTTAACTTATGGTGGCTCTCATCTGTGATCAGCGGACAGTGTACATAAACCGGTACTTCCCAGCCGAAAGCATCATAAAGACGGTTATATTTTGGAGAAGAAGAAAGGTACTCATTTCCTCTTACTACATGGGTGATACCCATCAGATGATCATCAACTACATTTGCAAAATTGTAGGTAGGATAACCATCAGACTTGATCAGTACCATATCATCCAGTTCGGAGTTATCTACTGTGATATCACCATAGATCTCATCATGGAATGTAGTAGTTCCCTCAGTCGGGTTATTCTGGCGGATAACAAATGGCTTTCCTGCAGCCAGATTTGCCTCGATCTCCTCTTTTGAAAGGTGCAGACAGTGTTTATCATAAGTCATGATTTCCTCACCATTTACAGTCTTTCTTAAGGTTTCCAGGCGCTCTGGTGTACAGAAGCAGTAATATGCTTCTCCTTTTTCTACCAGCTTCTTTGCATATTCCATATAAATTCCGGAAGCCTGACGCTCACTCTGAACATAAGGACCGCAGCCGCCGTCCTTGTCTGGTCCTTCATCGTGGACCAGACCGGTTTCTTCCAGGGTTCTGTAAATGATATCTACAGCACCTTCTACATAACGTTCCTGGTCAGTATCTTCAATTCTTAAAAGGAAGTCGCCTCCCTCATGCTTTGCGATCAGGTACGCATACAGTGCTGTTCTTAAATTTCCGACGTGCATTCTTCCTGTAGGGCTTGGTGCATATCTTGTTCTTACTTTCATTTTTTCACCCTCTGATTTCTTAATGATTACTAAATGATTCTACGTTGTATTTCCAACGATAATTACTGCTCGTTCTCGTCTTTCTTCTCTGCCAGGTCGCTTGGTCTCATGGTCAGATTGATTCTTCCCATCTTGTCAACTTCTGCAACCTTTACAGTTACTTCATCACCGATATTTACTACGTCTTCTACCTTTGCAACACGCTTGTCAGACAGCTTGGAAATGTGTACCATACCGTCTTTGTTTGGTGCCAGCTGTACAAATGCACCAAAGTTCATGATACGTACTACCTTACCGGTAAATACCATTCCAGCTTCAATATCTGTAACAATGCCTGTGATGATAGCGATCGCACGGTCGATCATAGCCTCATCCGTACCGCATACATTTACAATACCGTCATCGCTGATATCGATCTTAACGCCGGTCTCTTCAATGATCTTGTTGATCACTTTGCCCTGCTTGCCAACTACATCACCGATCTTCTGAGGATCAATGGTAATCTGTTTGATCTTAGGAGCATACTGGCTTAAGTGCTTTCTAGGTTCAGAGATAACAGGCTTCATAACATTGTCTAAGATGTACATTCTTGCTTCACGTGTTCTTGCAATAGCCTCTTCAATGATCGGGCGGGTCAGACCATGGATCTTAATATCCATCTGGATCGCAGTGATACCCTTTTCAGTACCGCCTACCTTAAAGTCCATATCGCCGAAGAAGTCTTCCAGTCCCTGGATATCTGTGAGAACAATGTAATCATCATCTGTCTCGCCAGTTACCAGACCACAGGAAATACCTGCTACCATACGCTTGATCGGTACGCCGGCTGCCATTAAAGACAGAGTGGAGGCACAGATACTTGCCTGAGAAGTAGAACCGTTGGATTCCATTGTCTCAGATACAGTACGGATCGCATATGGGAACTCCTCTTCACTTGGAAGTACAGGAACTAATGCACGTTCAGCCAGTGCACCATGTCCGATCTCACGACGGCCCGGTCCTCTGCTTGGCTTTGTCTCACCTACGGAGAAGGATGGGAAGTTATAATGATGCATATAACGCTTTGTGGTTTCATTTGCATCTAATCCATCGATCTTCTGTGCCTCAGATAAAGGTGCCAGTGTGCAGGCATTTAAGATCTGAGTCTGTCCACGGGTAAACATACCGGAACCATGTACTCTTGGAAGGATGTCGACCTCTGCTGCCAGAGGACGGATCTGAGTAATCGCACGGCCGTCTGGACGCTTGTGGTCTTTTAAGATCATCTTACGGACAGTCTTCTTCTCATACTGGTAAATAGCATCGCCTAATAATGGCAGCCATTCTTCATTTTCAGCAAAAGCTTCTTCCAGACGCTCGGTAATAGCTGCAATGTTTGCTTCACGGGTCTGCTTGTCATCGGTAAATACAGCTGTTTCCATCTCTTCGGAAGGAACGATCTCTTTAATTGCAGCAAACAATTCTTCCGGAACTGCGCAGCTTTCGTAAGTATGCTTTTCTTTTCCGCACTCAGCTACGATAGTATCAATAAAACGGATGATCTCCTGGTTTACTTCGTGAGCCTTGAAAATAGCCTCGATCATCTTCTGCTCAGGAACTTCCTTTGCACCAGCTTCGATCATAATCACTTTCTCTCTGGTAGAAGCTACAGTCAGAGCCATCTCAGATACCTGTCTCTGTGCAGAAGTTGGGTTGATAATAAATTCGCCATCGATCAGACCAACCTGAGTAGTAGCACAAGGTCCGTCAAATGGAATATCAGAAATGCTGGTAGCAATAGCAGAACCAAGCATAGCAGTCAGTTCCGGGCTGCAGTCAGGATCTACAGACATAACTACATTGTCTAAGGTTACATCATTGCGGTAATCCTTTGGGAACAGAGGACGCATTGGACGGTCGATAACACGGGAAGTAAGGATTGCATTTTCAGATGCCTTTCCTTCTCTCTTGTTGAAGCCGCCTGGGATCTTTCCTACAGAATAGAACTTTTCTTCATATTCTACACTTAAAGGGAAGAAATCAATGCCTTCTCTTGGCTTTGCAGATGCTGTTGCTGTGGAAAGTACCACAGTATCGCCGTAATGCATAAATGCTGCACCATTTGCCTGAGCTGCTACACGGCCAACTTCTACAGTCAGCTTACGGCCAGCCAGATCCATACTGAAACTCTTAAACATAGGGTGTCTCCTTTTCTCTTTTAATGTAACATGTAACCTTCTGTAACATATAACTTTTTTCACAGGGCAAAAAACGCCGAAACTACTGATCTATCCCAAACCTGCAGTTTGGGACACATCAGCGGTCCCGGAGTATTCCTTTTGCGCCTGTCTTCATGCAAATATAGGGTGGAGTAACCTCCACCCTAGCATGAATGAAAGTCAGTTGTTCCGTGCCACGAAAGCACTTAACAACACTTTCATAATTACTTTCTGATTCCCAGCTTTTCGATCAGTACACGATAGCCTTCCAGATCTGTCTTCTTCAGGTAATCAAGAAGTCCTCTTCTGTGTCCAACCATCATCAGAAGTCCTCTTCTGGAGTGATGATCCTTTGGATTCTGCTGAAGATGTGCGGTCAGTTCAGTAATTCTCTCTGTAAGGATAGCAATCTGAACTTCTGGTGAACCGGTATCTCCTGCTTTACGTCCGTACTGTGCAATAATCTCTGCTTTCTTTTCCTTTGAAATCATGGTAATTCCTCCTAAAATAAATTAATTTCTCACCTTAAACCAGGCTGCCGGCTGGAGTCACCAGGCAACGGGGCTTCGGCGTTTTTCATACTTGGTTACTGTATCATATTTTATCCGGGTTGTAAAGGGGATTTTCCTTAAAATACTATACAGTTCAGCCTTACATCTTCTTGCCCGCTTGCAGCGGACAAGAAGCTTTGGGCGTCTGCCTTATGAAGATTTAGCGCCAAAAGCACTTATGAAAACAAGTTTTCAACGTACTTTTGACTCTAAATCTTCGCAAGGCTGAACTGTACTAAAATACTCAAGAGCAAATTCTTTATCCTTCTCGATCCGCTCTTTCAGCTCTTCCAGAGAAGAAAACTTCTGTTCTCCCCTGTCAAACTCCAAAAGCTGGACCTCGATCATTTTCCCATAGATATCACCGTTAAAATCAAAGATAAAGGTTTCCACTCCAACAGGGTTATCCCCATTTATGGTAGGTTTCCTGCCGATATTGGTGACTCCCTTATAATATTTCCCCTCTGCAAGGACTCTGGATACATAAACTCCAAATTTTGGCAGCCGCTTATTAGCCGGAGGAATGATATTGGCAGTAGGAAATCCCAGTCTTGGACCCCCGATATGATTGCCATGAACTACAACACCGTGTATGGCATATGGTTCGCCCAACAGTTCATTTGCTTTTGCCACATTTCCCAATGCCAGCTCTTCTCTAATATAGGTACTGCTGATATCTCTTCTGTGATCCTTTTCTTTTTCGATCACAAAAAGCTGAAATCCCAGTTCCCCGCTCAGGGCTTCCAAAAGTTCTGCATTACCGGCGCCTTTATAGCCAAAGCTGCAGTCCGGACCTACCACCATTGCCTTTGCTTTCATCCGCTTTACCAGGATATCCTTTACAAAAACTGTTGGATCCATTTTGCGAACATCATCTGTAAAAGGATATTCCACCAGGTAATCGATCCCCATTTTTTCCATATTATGCCGACGTTCTTCACTGGTAGTGATCACAGTGGCAGTTTCCCCTGTTACAAGTGTAAGAGGGGCAGTACTGAAGGTAAAAATGGCGGTTGCATATCCCAGAGTCTCTTTTACTTCTTCCATTTTCCGAAGAAGTTTCTGATGTCCTCGGTGTCTTCCATCAAATTTTCCAAGAGTTACAACTGTAGGCTCTTCCAATTCAAAATCCACTGTATCTGCTATGTATCTCATTCGTTTCATTCTCCATCCGGCATAAACATTTTCCAGGGCTTCCACCATTGCTTTTCTTCCTGGTATTCATACACTCCCATAAAAATCCCCTGGCTGTTGTACATACGGTATCTGTCCCCGCTCTGTCTGTTTTCTAAAGATGTACTTTTTTCCAGATCCAGCTGCTGTTTAAAACAGGGATTGCCGTTTTTTAACGCCTTGTCCCCTTCTGTAGTCGTGTATACAGGCAGATAGCTTCCTAAAGCATCTTCCAGTGAGCAGATATGCTCTCCGATTTTTCCTTCATCTCTTAAAACTTCGATCTCATCCAGCTTCAGGCTGTCTTTTACCTGGAAACGATCCACCCGGGTACGCAAAAGAGATTCCATACATCCCCCCGTCCCTAATTTAGCTCCAATGTCCTCACATAGAGTACGTATATAAGTTCCCTTGGAGCAGCTGACTGTCATCCAGACTCTTGGCAGTTCTATTTTTTCTACAGAAATGTCTAAAATCTGGACTCTTCTCGCCTTACGTTCCACTTCTTTTCCTGCTCTGGCAAGATCACAAAGCTTTTTTCCATCGATTTTTAAAGCAGAATACATAGGCGGAATCTGATCGTAATCTCCCTTAAATCCCAGGATCACCTGACGCACTTTTTCTTCATCCAGTTCCAGTGCCTTTTCATGATTCTCTGTAAGTACTGTTCCCGTAGTATCCTGAGTATCTGTTGTCTGTCCTAAAAGCAGCACTGCTTCATAAGTCTTTGACCGGTCTGTGAGCATATCACAAAGTCTTGTTCCATTTCCCAGACACACCGGAAGAACACCCTGAGCCGCCGGATCAAGTGTTCCTGTATGGCCGATCTTTTTCTGTCTTAAAATCCCTCGAAGCCGGGCTACAACATCATGGGATGTATAGCCCGGCTCTTTATACACATTAATGATTCCGTGATACATTTAAACCTCCCCGGCTGCCCTGGCATCTAACTGCTTGGCAATATGAAGGGATAGATTATTGATCACATCATGAATACTTCCAGACATGGTACAGCCTGCTGCGCGGACATGACCACCGCCGCCAAAATAAACAGCAACCTGACTTACATCTACAATTTTCTGGGAACGCAGGCTCACTTTGTACTGCTGAGGTCCTGTTTCATATAGAAAAATAGCAACTTCAACCCCATCTGTAAGACGCAGCTGATCGATAATACCGTCAAGGTCTTTTCCTGTTACACCGTAAAAGTCCAGATCAGACTGACGCAATGCACTGAAAATGGCCTTTCCGTCAAAAAAAGTAATACTTTCAAGCAATGCTCTTCCCATGATCTGGTTCTGCACATAGGTTTTTCTATAGAAACTGTTGTCAATAATGCTTCCAAAGTCAATGCCTTTTTCCATAAGGAAACCAGCAATTTCCATCGTCCTTGCAGAAGTACAGGAATATTTAAATACGCCTGTATCATGGATCAGTCCTGTATACAGGCATTCCGCTGTGTTTTTATCAACACTGTCCTGATTTAACTGCTCAAACAGGACTTCACTGGCGGAACTTGCATCTGCTGCCACTAAATTAATCTGGCAGTAACGGGTATTGGTTATGTGATGATCGATACAAAGGCTTTTTTTCGCCCGCTTCAAATACACATTAAATTCGCCCAGACGTTCTTCATCACTGCTGTCAAGACAGATGCAAAGTTCATATTCTTTGTCATCTGTTTCATGATGGATCTCATCATAACCCTTTAAGTAGGCAAATTTTGAGGAAGCTTCCTCCAGATATACAGCTGCCTGCACATCTGGATAAGAAGCAAGAAGATAATTATACAGACCCAGAGTAGAGCCGAGGCAATCGCCGTCCGGCCTTACGTGGCCCAAAATCGCTACAGACTTTGTTCCTTCTAACGCCTGTTCAAGAACCGTCATTCCAGTCCCTCCTCCTCATCATGAAGATCTTTTGTCACTTCATCGATCAGTTTTGACATGTTTACACCATATTCAATGGACTGATCCAGTATAAATTTAATTTCAGGAGTGTTACGTAAATTTACTCTGTGAGCCAGCTCCCGGCGCACGAAGGAAGCTGCGCTGCGCAGTCCCTCGATCGTTGCCTTACCAGCTTCTTCATCACCTAACACGCTGATATATGCCTTACAGTATTTCAGATCCGGAGTTACTTCTACGGCTACAACACTGGTCAGCGGATGGATCCTGGGGTCCTTGATCTCAGAACGGATGATCTGACTCAGTTCCCTCTGAACCTCCATATTGATCCTTGTATTTTTAATGCTGTTTTTACGCATTATGATCCCTTTCTTTCAAAAAAACTAAACTTTTCTGTTCAGTAGTCTATCTTGGAACCTCTACCATCATATATGCTTCGATCTGGTCATCTTCTTTAAGATCATTAAATTTCTCAAATACAAGACCGCACTCATATCCGGCAGCAACTTCCTTAACATCATCTTTAAAACGTTTTAAGGAAGCCAGAGGTCCCTCGTAGATCTGCTCGCCTTCTCTTGTAATACGGCAGCTGCAGCCTCTCTGGAACTTGCCGTCCAGTACATAAGAACCAGCAATGGTACCAACACCAGAAGCCTTAAACAGCTGGCGGATCACTGCATGACCGATCACCTTCTCCTCGAATACAGGATCCAGCATACCCTTCATAGCAGCTTCTACATCTTCGATCGCCTGATAGATAACCTTATACAGACGTACATCTACTTTCTCACGCTCTGCAATGGATTTTGCAGTTGCATCAGGGCGCACATTAAAGCCGATGATGATCGCATTAGAAGCAGAAGCCAGAGAAACATCGGATTCGTTGATAGCACCAACACCACCGTGGATTACTTTTACTACTACTTCTTCATTAGACAGCTTGGTCAGACTCTGTTTTACTGCTTCTACAGATCCCTGAACATCTGCCTTGATGATCAGAGGAAGTTCCTTAACATTTCCTGCCTTGATCTGGCTGAACAGATCATCCAGAGACAGTTTTGCCTTGGTATCTTCCAGAAGCTTATTCTTGCCTTCAGAAATAAAGGTTTCTGCAAAGCTTCTTGCCTCTTTTTCATTCTCAGTTGCTACGAATACTTCACCAGCCTGAGGAACATCATTTAAACCTAAGATTTCTACAGGAGTGGATGGTCCGGCTTCTTTTACTCTGCGGCCCTTATCATCCATCATAGCACGGATCTTTCCATAGCATGCACCTGCAGCGATCGTATCGCCAACCTTTAATGTACCCTTCTGTACCAGTACAGTTGCAACCGGTCCTTTACCCTTATCCAGCTCAGCCTCGATTACAAGACCACGGCCTTTACGGTTTGGATTTGCCTTTAATTCAAGCACATCTGCTGTTAACAGTACCATTTCCAGAAGATCTGTGATACCTTCTTTTGTATGTGCAGATACAGGAACAAAAATAGTGCTGCCGCCCCAATCTTCCGGGATCAGCTCATATTCAGCCAGTTCCTGTTTTACCTTGTCTACGTTTGCACTTGGTTTATCGATCTTGTTGATAGCAACAATGATCTCTACACCAGCTGCCTTTGCATGATTGATCGCCTCAACGGTCTGCGGCATAACACCATCGTCTGCAGCTACTACCAGGATAGCGATATCTGTAGACTGGGCACCTCTCATACGCATAGCGGTAAATGCCTCATGTCCAGGTGTATCAAGGAAAGTGATCTTTCTGCCATTGATCTCGATAACAGAAGCACCGATATGCTGGGTAATACCGCCTGCCTCTCTTGCAGTTACGTTGGTCTGACGGATCGCATCCAGAAGAGATGTTTTACCATGGTCAACGTGACCCATTACGCAGACTACAGGAGGTCTGGAAACCATATCTGCTTCATTTTCATCGTCTTCCTTCAGAAGTTCCGCAATTACGTCTACCTTTTCTTCCTTCTCGCAGAGAACGTCAAATTCCATTGCGATCTCTTCTGCCTGATCGTAGTCGATCTCCTGGTTTAAGGTAACCATCTGTCCCTTTAAGAACAGTTTTTTAACAATAACAGATGGCTGTAATTTCATCTTATCAGCCAGTTCCTTAATGGTTAAGCGCTCTGGAAGAGTAATGGTCTTAACATCCTCAACCTTAGCTTCTTCCTTCTTAGGCTGCGGCATGATGAAAGCTCCCTTTCCTGTTTTTGGTGCTTTCTTCTTGCCATCTTCTTCTCTGTCTCTCTTGTCAAAACGGTCATTCTTATGAGCGTTTTTGTTAGCCTGACGGGTACTGCTTGGCTTTGTCTGGATCGGGTTGTCAAAGGAAGATACGCGGCTGTCTCTGTTTCCAGAAGAACGGCGGTTATCTCTGCTGCCATTTCTGCTGGTATTGTCCTTATCTTTGTCTTCTCCGAAACGTGAGCCAAAACCGCCCTGGTTTCTGTCACGGTTCTGGAAACCACCCTGTGGTCTGTCTCCACGGCTCTGGAAACCGCCCTGTGGTCTGTCTCCACGGCTCTGGAAACCGCCCTGTGGTCTGTCTCCACGGCTCTGGAAACCGCCCTGTGGTCTGTCTCCACGGCTCTGGAAACCTCCGAGTGGTCTGCCGTCGAGCTTCAGACAGCCACACTGTGGTCGCCCTGTAAGAATAACTACAACTCCATCGCACAAGTTTCTTACTTCA
>UQTA01000055.1 GCA_900543885.1 uncultured Clostridium sp. | reverse complement strand
TCACCATTTAAGCTGCCAGCTGACTGTCCGCCTTCGTAACGGATCCAGGTATATCCGTCAATCGCTTTGTTAAGCAAAGCATTTACATCATAGCTGCTGCCCTCCTCCATGTAATCAGAGTTGTAGGAAGCAGTAATGCTTGCACCTGTTCGCTCATTAATGTAATTGATCACGATATTATACTGGGTTGGAAGTACCCATTTTGCGTAGATGGTCTTTTCTTCCTGTCCTTTAGATACATCATTAATATCCTCAGATACCTTAGAATCAGCTGTAAAACGTATATTTAACAGCTTATTTAATTCTGCCCAGTTGCCGCTTTTTGCATAATCTACTGCTGCACTTTCGTCATCAGCTACATACCAGCCTGCAAATTTGTATCCGTCTCTTACAGCTATCGGGAGTTTGCCTTCAGTTAAGTTCATGCTGTTTCCGAAAATGGTGTAGTCTGCTGCATAGCGGTCGGAAGTTTCTTCCGGATTTCCTGTATTTCCTACTGCACTGCCATCACCACGGGTATTAACTAATGCTATATTTCCCTGTACAGCAGTACCAAAAGCATTGATCTTGCCTTCTGTTGCGTCATAATGAAGAACAGATACCGGAGCCCATACATATGCATTGCCGCCAGTGCCGTTTAAGTCTTCTGCTGCTGTGTTGTAGCGGAAGGAATATGCATACTTATCGCCAGTGTTCGGATCATAATATACAAAATCATTTACATCAGATGCTGCTTCTTTGTTTGCGGACTGATGAAGATCGAAACGGGTCAATGCGGTGTGTGAGGTGTTGATCGGAGCTGCATAGTTTTCTCCGCTTCCCAGTTCTTCAGAACCGATCATTGGGTTAAGTTTATCAAACGGCATACCCTTTAAATTATCACCATAACGCATATTCGCTGTAGTTGCCTGGAAGGAACCGCCTAATACATAATCACGGCCAAAATACTTATCAGACCTTGGATTTCTTTTTTTATCCGCAAATTGATTTCCGGTTTCTGCTGCTGTATCATACTCCCCAGACTGAACAGCAATTACATTATTTCCATACTGCTTAACCGCATTTTTAGTAGGGCTGGCGATCGTAATGGCGCTTGGATTATCCTTTAATTCTAAGACGCTATTGGTAATCGACAGATTTCCTTTTGCCTGATAAATACCTGACATATATTTAGATGAATAACGTAATCCACCATTATTATTTGCAATTACCTTTGAATCAGAGATTTCTGATTCATACTCGATCCATACACCGCCATATGGGTTATTGTTTGCTTCGATCACGGAGCCATTAGTCATTTCCAGACCACCCATCTGCATGATACCACAGGAGTCCTCACTGTCATTAGCGGTAAATGTAGTTTTATCTATAACTGTTTTTGAACTTGCAAATCCTGCATTTGTATTATGGTTTCCATCCATATGGATCTCAGAATCTACAAACCGATACTTACGTCCTGGAGCCGTATCTTTGCCTATCTCACCAGGCTTTCCATAATTGTAGCCATTATAACCATTGTTGCTGATCGATAAAACAGATCCATTTACTACTTCTAAAATATTTCCATCTGCAGAATATGACTCATCCTTGTATCCATCACTGGTATTAGCCTCAAGATCAACTGTAGCATTATCAAATATCACTGGATCCATATGTTCATTAAAATATTCCTTGGATGTGTCAATATTATGGCGGTAAATACCATGCTGCTGGTTCTTATTAGATTTAAGCTCTGCATCATGTACTTCAAGACGTCTCTGTCCGTTTGCTCCTCTTACCAGAACAACGCCTGAACCTGTGAAACCACAGCCCTGACCTTTAGTTACAGCCTGATCATCATCATAGCCTCCGCCAGAATAAGAATCGGGAACAATGATCACAGACTCTTCAACATCAAAGGTTCCACCACCGATCAGATTAAATTCTGCATCGCTACTATCATACCCTACATGTCCTACACGAAGACCATTATTATAATCTTTAATTGTGATCGTATTTCCGTTTGTATTAAAAGTTGTTTTTCCATTCTCTACAAACACAGCCGCAGCTGTATTATGTGTTTCCTTTGCCTGCCCTTCAAATGTAACATCACCTTCTAACACCACCTCAGCATCTTTCCTGGTGATGATCTGTGCCCGTGTATAATCACCAGCCTGTAACCGAACGGTCATTCCGGAATTATTAATGATGATCTTTTTATGACTGTTACTATCAATAGAATAATCACCGGCCTGAACTTCCAAAACCTTATTTTCAGAAGCTGCTGCTGCCTTCACAGCATCGTTGATCTGATCCTGAGTCATATCAGGGCTGACCACAGCATCTGCTGCCTTCACCACTTTCTTTGTAAATGCCACAGCATACTCTGAAAAATGCTCTGCCTCAAAGGAAACCTCTGAACCGGTCTCACCGGCTACATCTTCTGCTGCTACCTGGATGAGTTTGTTTTCTGTATCATCTACATGGAGGACGGAAACCTTATCTGCCTGGGCAATCTTTTCTTCTATCTCAGCTCCTGTAAAGGTTACAAGAACTGTCCCATCTGCCCATGCGCTGTATACAGTATCCGCACCTGCCAGAGTGATGTCATAGACCACTACATCCTGGATCTGGTTTTCCTGTGGATCTAACTGCGCTACCTTACCGTCTTCGATGCCTTCTACCACTTTATCTTTAGACTGCTCTGTTACTTCTTCTACATGAAGCTTCGCATCAGCGGAAATACCGCTTTCCCTGGTATTCCATTTTGCAGTAACAGTGACACCATTGATTTCAGTACTGTCTTCTGCTTCATATACAGACGGGTCTTCATTATCCATTTCAATAATGATCTCTGCATCAGCTTCTATGTTTTCGATCTGGTAAGTCTGGAACTTCTCACCATCATTCTTTCCTGCATTTTTCTTCTGTGCATTGGAAGCAGATGCTGTATCTATATCTTCTACTGCAGAAATCTCAGCACTTTCACAGGAAACATTTTTGATCACATAGCCTTCCTGCGCTTCTACAGTAAACACAGCACTTTTGCCGGCTGCTATAGATGACGGGCCTTCTACTTTTGCGCCTTCATCCGGGTCAACGAAGTAAGTAAGCTTATATGTACCTTTCTTCGCCTCAGAGTTCTCTTTTACTGTACTCTTGCTGCCTTCAGAACTATTTGCTTCTTCAGTACCAGACTGTTCGCTACCTTTATTCCCAGATCCGTTTTCATCTTTATTTTCTTCGAATTTATTTTCTTCAGATTTATTTTCCCCAGAACTGTTTTCGCTGCTGTCTTCACCAGCGTTTTCTCCCTTTTCAGACTCTCCCTGATTCTCTCCCTTTTCAGAGTTTTCTCCCTTTTCGCCGGAATTTTCATTTCCAGAATTTTCCTCTCCGGAATGTTCTTCTCCGCTGTTTTCTTTACCGCCATTTTCGCCTTCAGAGCCGTTCCCGTCTTCATTTTCCTCTCCGGATCCGCCCTCTTCAGGATCATTGCCGGAATCTTCTCCTGCGTTTTCTTCCCCAAAACCGCTGTTTTCTTCCTCACCGCCAGCTTCCTGTTCTTCCTCACTTCCATTTTCCTGGGACTCTGCCTCTGCTGCATATACCATATTTACACAGGAACCAATATTGGAAAATGCCAGTGATAATGCTGTCAGCATAGCAAGATAACGTGAACGCTTTTTAAATTCATTCCTTTTTACCATATACTCTTCCTCCTCATCTATCTCCCTCCAGTAAATACAACATGATAACTGCTCATGATCTTCACTGTCATATATGATGATACCAGGGTTAAAAGTTTAAAAACATGAGTAAGAAGCCATTTTTTGAAGAAAAATGAGCGAATTACGAATGTTTTTAGAATTGCGAGAGTGCAAAGCACGTAGCAATTCGGTATCAGAGGGGGCAAAATACCTTTTGACCACTACATCATATGATTTTTTCTGATGGATTAATCATACGACAGCAGGCATTTCATAAACCATTTCACAAATACTGAAAAATTTAATAATTTCAACATTTTTTATATTTGTAACCAGAATGTAACCATTTTTTATAACTTATAACTGGCTGTCACCTCTGGCTCTGCTTCCCCGTTCTGTTTTTTTCCTTCTTTCTTTCTCTTTCATCTGCTCTTCCGGCAGATCCAGCCATTCTTTTAATGAAATACTTTCCGTCAGTATCTCTGCTTTTCCCTGGGCTTCTTTTCGGAATGCGCCGATGATCCGGTTCTCCACTGAAACTGCCTTTTCCGGTTTCAGATCATTTACCAGGATCAGGATCTGATCCTTGCTGTATCGGGTATAGATATCCCCTCTTCTTAAAGTCACGCACACACACTGATCCAGCTTGTCCATATATTCCTGCAGCTTTTCTGCTTCCGTTATAACCGCTCCCTGACGATCTCTTATGGTACATATCATCAGCATTCCATGGCGTTTTTTTCGTTCTGCAGCCCTTGCTTCCATACGATAGCAGTCAATAAAACCAGGATAACTGCAGCAATACGCTCCTGGGATCCTCTCTTTTTCACACAGCCATTCTTTAATATTTTCCAGATTTCTCGGCTGGTTCTCCATGTATTGGTTCAGCGACTTAAAGCGTTCCCACATCTGGTCTGAAACTGCCATTCCCTGTTCTGAAAAAATATCCTTTACCGCATCTTTGTAGGCTTCCATTGCCTCTTTATATTTCTGCAGTCCCACAAAACCATCCATTTTCAGCTTTGCCCACTCTTCTGTAGGATATAAACGCATGGCGTCTGCCGTTACACGTACCAGGCTTTTATAATCCTGCTGCTGCTTTAAAATCTCACACAGAAACTGAACACAGTTAAAATAGATTTCCTGAAAGCGTCCTCTTAAATTTTCCACCCACACTTCACCGGAAAGCGCAGGAAGAAACTCTCCCTCATACAGTTTACATGCCTTTTCCAGCAGCTCTCTCTTGGCAGGAATCTCCGTTTCTTTCTGGATCTTCTCCCAAAGCTGCTCCAGCAAAACTACATCCACCTGAAAATCCCCTGTGTATTCCGGCTCCGTAAGGTAATAAATGTTTTTGTCTACCACTATATAGTTATGCTCAGGAAGCTCCGACTGCAGCAGAAGTTTCCGCAGTCTGCTGGCATTGATCCTTAATGCATTGGCTGCATCTGTCGTCTTTCTGTCATACAAAGCATCCTGCAGCGCAGTCCTTGTAACGCCTCTTGTTCCTGTATAAGCCAGAAGAAGAAACAGCTGAAAGGCTTTCCCTGTTATAGATGTATGCAGCGAAATTGTCCGTCCCCCCAATGTCAGCCGCACTGTCCCCAATGTCTGAATGTATAATGTACGTTTTTGCTCACCCTTGTCTGTTTTTTCCATGTACATAATATGCCTCTTTCCAGCGAAATATGAACGTCTTGATGTGATTTTGGTTTTGATTTTTTTATTTTAGCATATTTCCAATTTATGGGAATTTATTTTCTTTATATTTTTCGGAAATTTTTTGAAATTTTTTCTTCATAAAACTATTGATTTTTCCGTTTTCTTATGGTATCATCATTACTGCTTGAAAAAGCCATGGGCGAATTCCCGAGTGGCCAAAGGGGACAGACTGTAAATCTGCTGGCACTGCCTTCGGTGGTTCGAATCCACCTTCGCCCATTTACATATCTGCTAAGAACGACAGTGCTTGCACGTATGTGTTCTGTTTTCAGCAATAGATATGTATAAAAAAGAATATGCCGTAGTGGCGGAACTGGCAGACGCCCGGGACTTAAAATCCCGTGGGTAGTGATACCCGTACCGGTTCGATTCCGGTCTACGGCAGCTTTTGGAACAGGACTTGATGGTCCTGTTCTTTTTTATGAAATAATATGATACCAGGGTCAAAAGGTCGGAAATCCGATGCAAGCTTGCTTGCAAGAGGATTTTTGACCTTGGGATCCGCCAAAAACATGAATAAGCAGCCATTTTTCATAGAAAAATGAGCGGATTATGAATGTTTTTAGGATTGTGAGAGCACGCAGTGCGAAACAATCCGGTATCATAGGGGGCAAAAGACCTTTTGACCCCAACATCATAATATTTTGTTACAGCAAAAAAAGAGCAAAACGCGGAAGGTCCTTTCCGCATTTTGCCCCACTATTCCTGCATTTTTATACCTGCGCATCCTTCATAAGCTGCGCTTTTTCTTCCATCTCTTCTTCCCCATCTGCTACAAACCGAGATTTCAGGACCGGATAAAAGTCTTCCGGATGAGAAGCAAATACTGCACCGCTGTAAGCAGGCATCCTCACTTTCAATATACCATCTTTCACATGATAGAATAAAATTCCCGCATTATAGCCGTCTTCTGTTGTCAGGATCGGCCGTCCTAAAATGTCCTCATCGGTCACTCCCAACTGCCATACCGGTATCTCCATGGTTGAAGGCTGGGGCAGATTAGAAATAACTATCACTGTCTGATATTTTCCCCACATACGGCCATAGGCGATCTGCTGGTTAGCAGAAAACAATGGCTTCACAGCGCCTTTTCGCAGCGCAGGAAGGCGTTTATGGATACCCGCCATATATCGGTGAAATTCCATCAGCTCCAGGTCTTCTCTTCCCCAAGGATAGGTTCGTCTGCTGTCAGGATCTGTCCAGCCACACACACCGGCTTCATCGCCATAATAGAGTGTAGGCGCACCCGGCCAGGTCATCTGGATCACAACGGCTTCCCGCATGACACATTTCTTCACATTTTCACTGGCCCGCTCCGGTCCCATATTTCCAATACGGCCTACTACCTGGTTTGTTCTTGTAAGGAAACGGGAATGATCATGATTTGACAGCTGATTCATAGCCGTAAATACGGTGTTGGTCTGCATCCGGCTCATATGATAAGCCATGGCATCAAAGAAAGACTTTCCACTCCCATAAAGACCGCCATTGTAGCTGTCACTGTGTTTCTCCATACCTGTAAGGAACCATGTGACCGGCTCCATAAAGGCATCATAGTTCATAATGGAATCCCATTCATCTCCCTGAAGCCAGCCAGAAGGATCTCCATAATGCTCTGCAAGGATCAGCGCCTGGGGATTGGCCTCTTTTACAGCCTTTCTGAATCTCTTCCAGAAAGCATGGTTATATTCTGCTGTATGTCCTAAATCAGCTGCCACATCCAGCCGCCAGCCATCTACACTGTAAGGCGGGGAAATCCATTTTTTCGCCACATTTAAAATGTATTCCACCAGCTTATCAGAGCCTTCGTAATTCAGTTTCGGAAGTGTATCGTGTCCCCACCATCCGTCATACGTTTTATTGTAAGGCCACGCCTTATCACTGTTATCATGGAACTGGAAAAAGCTGTGATAAGGGCTTTCCTTGGAAATATAGGCACCTGGCTCATAGTTTCCGGAACGCTCGTAGATCTGCTCTGCATCCAGCCACTTATTAAAGGAACCGCAGTGATTGAACACACCATCCAGGATCACCTTCATGCCGCGATCGTGGACCTCTTTTACAAACTCTGCAAAAAAGGCATCACTGGCTTCCAGATTTTCACGGTCCGCGGAACGTATCACGTACCGCTGTGCCTTTGTATTATCCTGTGCATTCTGGTCAACCAGCGTTCCCCCATCTTTTACGATCTTCCCAAAATGAGGATCGATATGCTCATAATCCTGACAGTCATATTTATGGTTAGATGGTGATACAAAAACCGGATTCAGATAAATAACCTCTACGCCAAGGCTTTTAATATAATCCAGTTTATCCCACACACCCTGAAGATCACCGCCATAAAAGCAGCCTACGTCCATAGTGGAAGGATTCCTGCTCCAGTCATTTACCTGGTATACCGGTTTGCCGATATAGACATATTCGCAGGTCTGTACATCATTGGTTGGATCTCCATTGCAGAAGCGATCCACAAAAATCTGGTACATCACTGCGCCCTTTGCCCAGTCCGGCGTATGAAATCCCGGTGTGATCTTAAAATCAAACTGGTCTGTATCCTCGTCAGAAGCACCCAGACGGTTGTAATAACAGACCGCTCCATCCTTTTCAACCTTAAAATGATAAAGGATCTGTGCTTCTTTTGCCGTTATCTTATATTCGTAATAATCAAACAAACTGTCTGAGGCAGATTTGACCATCAAAACAGCCTTTTTATTTTCTATATAATAAACATGATCCGCACCATTCTTCGCCGTCCGCATACGCACCGTAACTGTATCGCCGGTATCCGGCTCTGCAGGCATACGGTAATCTTGTGTTTCCGCCGAAAACAAGGCTTCTTTGTTTATCAGAGTATCATTCTTCACAGGTTTATCCCCTTTTTTACTGTAATTAATGTAAAGCTGGAAAGATTTTCTCCCCCTGATATCATTTTAAAACAATTTTCTCAAATATGCAACACACCGGTATACCGGTTTTATCCCCTCCTTCCGTACACCTATCTTTCCATTTTTTTCCAGATATCCAGATATGCGAAAAGCCTGGCGGGGTAGCCAGGCTTTTCAGGAGAAGGTATTTCGTTTCTTATGGGGTGTAGCAAAAACTATATAATGTATTGGGGGGTTACGTCTATTATAATAGCATAACCCCCCGAAAAAGTGTGCACAAAGATGTGATTTTTTCATCGTTTTCCGCTGTCAAAATTCACAGGTATTTTTAACACTCTCCTGAAACTTCATCGTCATTGTGCATCATATGATCATCTTTTTTGAAAAGTGCTTCAAATTCTTCCTGTCCGATCTTCTCTTTTTCGATCAGAAGAGCTGCACAGGAATGAAGTACATCTTCATGTTCCAGAATGATATTTTTAGCCTTGCTGTAGCATTCATCTACAATGCGTTTTACTTCTTCATCGATCACATCTGCGATCTCATTTCCATAAGACTTGGTATGTGCCAGATCACGTCCGATAAATACTTCGTCCTCATCACTGCCATACTGGATCATTCCCACACGGTCAGACATACCGTACTGAGTAACCATAGCTCTGGCAAGCTTGCTTGCCTGCTTGATATCCTGGGAAGCGCCGGTGGTCACATCTTTAAAAATGATCTCCTCAGCAATACGTCCGCCCAGATCTACCATAATGTTCTGAAGCATCTTTCCCTTCGTATTAAACATTTCATCTTTTTCCGGCAGCGGCATGGTATAGCCTGCAGCGCCAATACCAGTAGGAATAATAGAAACCGTATGCACAGGTCCCACATCAGGAAGTACATGGAACAGGATCGCATGACCGGCTTCATGATAAGCAGTGATCTTCTTATCTTTCTCAGAGATCACACGGCTCTTCTTTTCAGCGCCGATGCCAACTTTTACAAACGCTTTATCAATATCTGCCTGGCGGATAAAACGTCGGTTATCTCTTGCAGAAATGATCGCTGCCTCATTCATCAGGTTTTCCAGATCTGCACCTGTAAATCCGGCTGTGGTCTGCGCTACTCTGTGAAGATCTACATCCTCACTTAAAGGCTTCTCCTTGGAATGTACCTTTAAGATCTCTTCTCTTCCCTTTACATCAGGGCGTCCAACAGCTACCTTGCGGTCAAAACGTCCTGGGCGAAGGATCGCCGGATCAAGGATATCCACACGGTTGGTAGCAGCCATAACAATGATGCCTTCATTCACACCGAAACCATCCATTTCAACCAGCAGCTGGTTTAATGTCTGCTCTCTCTCATCATGTCCGCCGCCCATACCGGTACCTCTGCGGCGTGCCACAGCATCGATTTCATCAATGAAAATGATACAGGGCGCATTTTTCTTTGCTTCTTCAAACAGATCCCGGACACGGGAAGCGCCTACACCTACGAACATTTCCACGAAATCAGAACCGGAAATTGAGAAAAACGGAACTCCCGCTTCTCCTGCTACTGCCTTTGCCAGAAGAGTCTTACCGGTTCCTGGCGGGCCTACTAAAAGCATTCCCTTTGGGATACGGGCGCCTACACTGGTATATTTCTGCGGATTCTTTAAGAAATCCACTACCTCTTCCAGTTCTTCCTTTTCCTCTTCCAGACCAGCTACATTGGTAAAATTCACCTTGCTGTCACGGCTGAGCTTCGCACGGCTTCTGCCAAAATTCATCATTCTGGCATTGGAACCGCCGCCTGCTGCTCCCCGGTTCATCATGGTAATGATCACAACTACCACTACAACAGAAAGCATAACCGGCATTACCACAGTGAGAAGTGTATTCTCCTGAGGTACTTCATCCATGGAATAATCAATGTTGTTGTCTTTTAAAAGCTGCTCTGCATCTTTTACGTCAGATACATTCTGGCGGACAGACTGACCATTTGCCAGTGTAACTGTCACATATCCGCTTGGAGTCTGGGGATTTGGGCTGATCACTGCTTCGGCCACGTTTCCGCTTCCCAGGATCTGCTCAAATTCCTGAGCTGTCACATTCTGTGCCTGTCTTGCATATGGGAAACGCAGCGCAAGCATCAGCAGGATCAGCATCAGGATAATAAACATAAAACCTTTAAATGTCTGTTGCTGTCTCAACGAATTTCCTCCTTAAAAATGTTCCAGGATCTGAAAATCATTCCTGATTTCCTTCCTGATCCTGTTCTACTACTCCGATATAAGGCAGGTTGCGGTATTTCTGGTCATAGTCCAGTCCATAACCTACTACGAATTCATCCGGGATAGTAAAGCATGTATAATCTACTGTCACCTGCTTCTTTACACGGCGCTCCGGCTTATCAAGAAGGGTACACAGACGGATGTCCTTTGGTCCTCTCTGCTTTAATACTTCGATCAGATATGCCAGAGTACGGCCGGAATCGATGATATCCTCTACGATCAGAACATTTTTTCCCTCTAACGGCTCATCTAAATCCTTGATAATGCGGACAACACCGCTGGATACAGTGCCTGCGCCATAGCTGGATACGGACATGAAATCCATAGTAACCGGCATATTCAATCTCTTTGCCAGTTCACAGGTAAAAAATACGCCGCCCTTTAAAATACAGATCAGATGGATGCTCTTTCCTGCATAATCTTTATTGATATGCTCTGCTACCTCATTAATACGCTTATCTACTTCTTCTTCTGTTAATAACACACGAATTTTGTCTGCCATGATTTTATCCTCCGTTTCTTAAAATGAATCTCCTTAAACAGACCTCTCCGGGTCTTTATTGCTCCTCTTTTTTGATCTTAACCTGCAGTACACGCTTTGTATCCGGGCCTATTTTATAATAACTGCTGATCCGCCATCCGATGACCCACATAATGTGATCCCCATCTGCCAGCAAAGCCACCTGATCCCGCATATCTGCAGGTATCTTTTCATCGATCATAAAGCGGCGCAGCGCCTTTTTGCTGCCTCCTGCAAGCGTGATATAATCCCCCGTCTGTCTGGTTCTGACAACGGGCGTACCTTTTATTCTATCACAGTCGAACCATTTCGTATACATCTTTTGGGGAAATTCCATGGCTTTTTCATAAGAAAAAACCTCAAATTCCGGCTCTGGAAGGGGAATACCCGGCTCTTTCTTCCCATGAGCATCTATCCCTCTATTTTCTGCCTTTGCTCCACACACCTGTATTCTTACCCCGCCGTATACTTTTTCAGCCTGAAGATGATAGGGAAGTGAAATCCTGCGACCTGTCTGCTTCTCAAACAGCCTTACGGTCTGTTCTCCATGGACCAGGCTCAGATCCTTGGCCGCCCCGGCATATTGCTTTAAAAGTTCCATGATACTGTAAAGCTGTATCACGGGATCCGCCTGCTTAAAAGCCTCATCTGGAACCAAACAGTGATCCTGAGATAATGCAACCTGCTCCTGTATCCATTTTTCTGCCTGTTTTTTTAAATAGGCATCTGCCATTCCCGCTAAATATCCTGCTCTTCGTATCCCGGCTTCCGCTCCCGGCGTTATCTCTTCTTTAATAGCCGGAAGGATATGCCCGCGGATACGGTTTCTGGCATAATGATCGGTATCATTGCTGGAATCATTGACCCAGGAAATTTTTTTATCTTCCAGATATGCCAGAATCTCTTCTTTTGACCCATCTAAAAGAGGCCTGATAATATTTCCCCGCACATAGGGAATCCCCTTTAAACCGCCTAATCCGCTTCCACGGAATAAATTCAGCAAAATAGTCTCTGCCTGGTCCCTGCTGTGGTGAGCCACTGCTATTTTAACTGGTCTTCCTGTTTCTTGTTCCCAGTTTTTTCCAGTTTCTTCCAGTGCCTGATACCGGATCAGACGTCCGGCTTCTTCTTCTGACAAACCATTCACAGACGCATATTGTTTTACATCTGCTTTTATCATATGACAAGGGACATGAAAAGCTTCACTGATCTTTTCCGAAAATGCCGCATCCCGGTCTGCTTCTTCCCCTCTCAGACCGTGATGGACATGAAGAGTCCTGAGCTTTAAACCAAGCTCCTCTCTCATATCTGCAAGCAGACTTAAAAGGCAGACTGAGTCTGCCCCACCAGACAGCGCGATGATCACCTGATCATCTGGCTGCAGCATATGATGTTCTTTTATGGTCTGCCTTACTTTCTGTTCCAGCTTCTCCATGGTATTTTATCTGCTCCTGCGCTTTTTCTATTTATCCGCACCATACCCTATACTGCCGTTCAGCCTGCATGTGATATGCTGTTTTTCGCGCACTTTTAATATACCCGTATCTTTTCCCATACGCAAGGGGCTTTTCCTTTATCACGCAATTATGCACTGTTATGTGCTGCTATACGCTTTTATCGTTTCCACACCTGGACAGCAAGGACTGTCATGTCATCTCTGGCCCCCGGCACAAAGGAAAGTGCAAAATCCAGCACCCGCTCTGCCGCATCCTGAGGGGGCATTTCCTCTAAACCGTCTAAAAGCTGCCCCATGGCCTGTTCTTTATCATCTCCCGGCAGCGCATCCAGCACTCCGTCTGTTACCATAAACAGCCGGTCCCCGTCCCACAATTTCCGGGACAATAACACCGGCTCCGCCTGTCCCAATGCTCCGGCCGGAACCTGTCCTGCTTCCAGGATCTGCACACCTTCCTGACCGACCACAAAAGCTGCAGGTGCCCCTAGCTTGAATATTTCCAAAGCACCTGTATACAGATCAATACAGCCTGCATCAAGGGCAGCAGGATGCTGTTCCCCGCCTGCTAACAGCAACACTGTATTTACCAGCTTAAAAGCAGATCTGGGCGCAAAACCAGTCTCCAGCAGGACTTCCAACAATTCCACGATCCGCCTGCTCTCCCGGCTGGCCTCTGCCCCACAGCCCATTCCATCACACAGGCTGAACATCACCTGGCTGCTGCCTCTTTCGCAGAAACTGTAATTATCCCCTGAATACCGCTCTCCCTGCTTTGGTACCCCTGCTGCGCCCCAGGTCAGATAATAATCTCCCTTTTCCTCAAACCTTACAGTTTCAAACTTTCTCGTAATGATACTGCGGCTGTCTTTGGCCGGAAGCCAGGTGGTATCCTCAAAAACATCCTCCAGCAGTTCTGCCGCATCTTTAGAAGTAACACAGCGGCCATTGGTAGTCTTTGCCGTAAGATAAAGCTCACGGCGCCCGCTGTCATACTCTAACAAAAGCATATTGTCTATTAAAATGTGATATCTGCGAAATGCCTTTTTTATAGCTCCCTTATATTCTTCTGTAATATTTTTAGCCCCGTCGATCTGGCGTGAAAATTCATCCAATATCACTGCCAGCTCCCTAAACTGGGAAATGACCACATCCCGGCTTTCCAAAAACCGGTTTTTCCAGGAAAGGTTCATGGCCGCCCTGGCAAAACTGCGGTTTAACTGCTCTAAATAATCATTTTTTCTCCGGCAGTCCTTCTTAAAAAGCTCCGGCATATCCTCTGCGCTGATATAACCATTCTGTTCAAAGACCCGCAGAAGATAATACAGATAATAGCTGTCCTCTTTTTCACTATCCTCATAAAGACTGCATCTGCCACAGCTGCCGCAGACCAGTGCGGCGCAGGTCTGCATGGCAGCCAGTCCATCGTCCTTTGTAAGACTGCCTGTATCCCCCGCTCCATCGTCAAAGGCTTTTGCCAGCTGTTCTAATGACTGTGCCATATCTTTTAATTTTCTGGCTGTATAATAATTGATCCCGTTTTCATTTCTGCCTGACAACAAAAAAATCCCTCCTAATCTGCGCAACATCCAGTATACGCATCTAAGAGGGAAATATCTGTCATATTTTCATGCTTTTTCCAGAAAATGTTTCGACATATTTTTTAACACATCTGCCGTATTTTATATAGCTTTCCATCACTTATTGGGCTTTAAAAGGATCTCATCCGGATTTACCAGACCCAGTTTTTCCTTTGCAACTTCCTCTGCAAACTGCTTCGTCTTTACATAGACTTTGTATTCTTCCAGTTTTTTCGTCCGTTCTTCCTCTTCCCGCACCTGTGCTTCCAGCTGCTGTTCCTTCTGCTGATAATCCAAGTCCGACTTTTTCAGGGTTGAGCCCTTTGCATTTACCGCAACTGCAAGACAGATAACTACCATCGTAACACCAAGTACAGCCATTCTGTTTGCCCATTTTTCACGCTTTATGCGCTTTGATCTTCCGTAAGAGCTCATTTTGTTCGTCACCATCTTTTTTATTCATTCTTACTCATTTTTTCATTCTAAACCATTTACCGGCCTTTTTCAAGGCTGCAAACAGAAAACGGCTGACTATTTTATCATACAGCAGCATCCCAAAGAGGACACCTGCTATGGCATACAGACGCAGGCTCCCGTCATTTTGCTCATACAACAGCATAAACGTGGCAGCACCGGCGTAGATCCAGAACAGAAAATCTTCCACACCTCTTACCAGAGAGCTGTGTTTTATCATAAGCCGCAGTACCCGAAGCAGGTCATATACCAGCATCAGCCAGCAGCCCACCATCAGGCTTAACAGAAGCAGCCATGCTTCATAACGGATCTGCATGCTCATTCCATTTAATCCCTCAATTCAAACGCTCCGATTTCGTTATCCACATGTATGCGCACAGATATGATCTGCTCTCTTTTTATTTTAATAACCGTGATAAGAAGGATTCTCCCGACCTTTTCAGTGCTGCATTGGAACTGTAATTCAGGCTGTCCACCTGTCCTTCCAGGTCCAGCTCTCCCTTTTCCAGTGTAAGCCGTTTAACGTGCAGTTCCTTTCCCCTTACAGTCAAAAGCCCCATTTCCGTATCCAGCACGATCTCATTTTCATCAAATGATACTACATCATTGACCCCGGTTACAGAACCTGTATGCCTGTCCGAAAGCACCAGACGGTGAAGCCGCCCAGACGATATTTTTTCTTCCACAAAAATCACCCCCCATATATTCAGCCGACCAGCTCTGACGGATCAGAGTATGTATCAGTTAAATATATGGGGGTGTTGCTTGTTCTATGACTGTCAGGCAATTTTATGATAATCCAGTTTTATGCACTTAGCTGTTTTGCAACCAAAAAGAAACTGCCAATCGCAACAGTGATGCCCTGGATTCTGAATGCCATGCAGATGACTGCCTCCTATTACCTTAAAATGAATCGTATTGAATACTATGACCGAATGACTCAAGTACGTCGTACCGGCGATTACGAGCAATGGGTAACCTTTTTCCTTCAGGCTTTCGCAGACTCTGCCGAAGATGCCATTCGCACCATTGATCAGCTTACTGCATTGCACGATAAAAGTCTCTCAATGTTTGACACTCTCACCAAAAGGCAGCGCACAAGCGTTCTCAAAGTGTTCACATATTTGGAATCAAACCCGATTATCGACATCCAAAAGACAGCAACATACCTTGGAATGTCTTATAATACAGTATCCAAAGTAGTTTCGATTCTTGTGGCTGATGGAATTTTGAAACAAACCGACAAGTCTGGAAAAGCTAAAATCTATTCTTATACTGAATATTTAGACATTCTTCGGAAAGACACATGATCTGTGCAATGAATATGAACAGACTTTTAAAACAGCATTTGTGCCAAATGAGGAAATCCGACAGGAATTGATCCGTGCAATAAGAAGGAAGAAGTGGAATGAACTGGTTGTTTTCCAGCAAAAATAAATTGGAGTACAAAAGTGCCCTGCCAGTTTTCACCAGCAGGGCTGAAATTGAACTGTTTACTTGTAAAGATCTTCCAAAGTGATCAACTGAACCTCGCCTCGCTCCTGTGCTTGGAGCAATCCATCCGTAAATCCACCTTTAGAGAAAATATAGTAGTGATAGGTATTTCCTTTTCCAAAGACTGATGCGTAATCCCTGATCAGCTCAAGCTCATCCACACCGATTTTCTCGTTTCGATACTTACAGGAACCAATAATATACTCTTTTCCTTCTACAGGAGTTCCAACAATATCAATCTGTATCTGTTTTTTCTTCTTAGGATCAGTTCCCCACCACTGACCAATTTCACTCAATTCTATAGGAAGCTGGTTAACATAATACAGCAGATAATCCTGACACATTTTTTCAAATATCAAGCCCATGTAATCGGGAAGATACTGTTTTACGGCATGTGGATAGGTCTTTGTAATTCTGCCTGAATCAATTGCACTCATATTGACCGGAACAAAACGATACCAGAACCGGAAGAAGTTATCCGACAGCAGATAGATTGTTTTCTTGCCAGGCTTTTCTGTAATCGGAGTTTCTTTTTTTGCAATGCCAAGATCAATCAGAGTTTTGATATATTTCGATACAATCGAACTGTTCTCTCCGACCTTCATCGTAATATCATTCAGGCGGGATGCCCCCTCAGCGATTGCCTTGATAATAGCATTATAAATGGCTGGCTCCCGCAGTTCTTGTTTGAGAAGATTTGCCGGCTCCTCATATAGATAGCTGGAACGGTCAAACAGATTGTCAAGCAATGCTTCATCTACACTGTCCCTCACATCCAACTTGTTGATATAATGCGGAACACCACCTGTGATGCCGTAGATCAACGAATTGTCCTCATCTGACAAATTCGGATGGAATACTGCTGTTTCCTCATAATCTAACGGTTCAATCTTAAACTGAGCTGTTCTTCTCCCATATAACGGGCTTTCTTTCCCAAGTACCTGGTTTTCCATAAAGCTCATTGAAGAACCGCAGAGAATCAAGTACATCTTAGATTCCGTCCACTTATGATCAATGATATGCTGCAGCATAGCTGAAATGGCCGGTTTTGCCTTTGCCAAATAAGGATACTCATCAATAACAAAGACCATTCGTTTTTCCTTGGAAAGTGCTGTCAGCTCATCCAACGCCGCATCATACGACCGAAATTCCGGTGCAGATTCCATATCCGGCCGCTCAAAAGTCATGATTGCTTTGGAAAGTGCTTCAAGATTTTCTTTTCCTGTCGTATTAAGTGCTGAGAAGAAAATGGTTGGTTTCCCTTTACAGAACTCATTGATCAAGGCCGTTTTACCGACCCGCCTTCTTCCGTAGATGACAACGCATTCAAATTTATTGCCCTCATATCGTTTATTCAGTTTTCTAAGCTCATCCTCACGGCAATAAAACTGACCCATTCGACCACCTCCAATTATTACGCTTTCGAGTTACTAACTCGTAAGTTACTTTCTTACAAGTATAATAATTCAGTAAATACTCGAAGTCAAGCAATTTTAGTCAGTCCAATTCTCTCTGCGAACAATGCTTACCGACTACTGCGATGAAAAAGCGGAGCTTAGCTTGATGTTGGGGGTATCAAATGATAAAATCGAATCATGCCAGATAATATGTATCTCGCTGTAAAAAAAGAGCATCTTAATAAATATGATGTGATCCATCTGGATATACAGTGGTGCATGGAACCGGCCGGAGGACCAGAACAGGTCGTTTCCTATATCTCTGAAAAGACAATAGCAGAATTAAAAGATGGTATGATGGCTATCAGCTCGGAAAATATCATGTATATAATCCAAATGCGGTTGTTAATTTAATGTTTGAAGGGGATTTTCAAAGCTATTGGTCGGGAACAGCTTCTTACGAAGCAATCGTTCCGCTTATCAATATGGACTTTGATGGACTAAAAAGCGCGATCATAGAAATGCTTTCAGGTGATCATGTTCCCGTAGATGTAACCTCTTTTCAAAATGACACAACAAACTTTGCAAATAAAGATGACGTTATTACTTATTTGATCCATCTTGGATATGTTCAGACTTTTAAAACAGCATTTGTGCCAAACGAGGAAATCCGACAGGAATTGATCCGTGCAATAAGAAGAAAGAAGTGGAATGAACTGATTGTTTTCCAGCAAGAATCGGAAAAACTACTGAACCAGACACTTTCCATGGATGGAACTGCCGTAGCCAGGAGTATTGAAAAAATACACATGGATTACGTTTCATCGATCCAGTACAACAACGAAAACTCGTTAAGCAGTGTATTAGCCATTGCTTACTTAAGTGCCATGCAGTATTACTTCAAACCAATCCGCGAATTACCTGCCGGAAAAGGCTTTGCTGACTTTATATTTATTCCAAAACCTGAGTACAATTCTTTCTATCCTGCTTTGGTTGTTGAATTGAAATGGAATAAAACCGCAGAAACCGCATTGCAGCAGATTAAGGAGAAACGATATCCCGAAACTCTCTTAAGTTATACCGGAAATATTCTGCTAGTTGGAATCAGCTACGATGAAAATACCAAAATTCATCAATGCAAAATTGAAAAATACAATAAATGATGAAACTTAAAGATTTGCCTTGTTAGCAGAGTAAACAACCGCAACTAATTAACCAGCTGAGCTTTGCTCAGTTTGAAGCGGAATAGTATTAGGAGTAAGTAAATTCCACACCATTTCTTAGAAAGCAGCAAATTTCATGCTTAGCGTAGGGGATGGGTGGAATTTAGTTTTGCAAGGACCCTGTGTCTGGAATAATGGGGTGTGGCGATCACCGCCTTGATCCCCTGCTCTGCTGCCATATGCAACATATGGATGGATTCATCCATACTCCTTGAGCATCATCCACGCCTGGTATCACATGTGCATGAACATCTATAATCCCCTGTTGGATTTTTATATTGAACAACTCTTTTTCTCCTCATAATTCTCCCCGCAGATACGAATAGTGATTACATCTGCTTTTGAAATTTCTCTAATAGCTCTCTGGCATCCTCCTTCACCCATTCTTCTGCTTGTTTGCGGGCCTTTACCGCATCTTCAAAACGGTCATAGGAACCCAGGTAATAGGTTTTCTTTTTATACTGGATCTGTGCGACCCATTTGCCCCGTTTTCTGAAAACGCCTTTACAGCCACTGGTGTTATTGCTGCTGACCTTTTCTGAAAGCACACGTTTTAAACATGTTCCATCAATGTATCCGTTGCTTTCCTGCAAACGCTTCTTTTTGCCGCATCCGCAGCTGACCTGAACACCTCTGACCAATTGGTTTGCAGGAATTTCTTTCTCTTTTCCACAAAGAGTGCATCTGCATTTCCAGTACCGGCTCCGGTCTTCAGAAATTCGGTCTGTTTCTTCCAGAACAACCAGATCCCCAAAAGTTTTTCCAGTCAGATCCAGCTTGCCACCTCTCGGAAAGCAAAGTTCCCCATGGCCCAGATATCGCAGATAAGCATTGAGCCGGACTACCCGGTTGGTTATCGTTCCTGGCGCGGCACCGCTTTTTTCCTGATCCACACGCCATTGCTCAAGCAATTCCTTAGTCACTACCGTTTCCTGTTTTCTGGAGATTTCCTTCAAACTGCAGATTGCTTTATAATATTCGGCCAGAACTTTTCCACTTTTATGCTCCGTTTCCAGTTTCTCCAGAAACGCATCAATGGATCCCTGTTCCATTACCGCCTGCTGCATATCCATTCTCCCTGTATAATAAGCCTTTAGATCCGCAAATACATGTATCTAAAAAAGAATGTGCCTTGGCACATTCTTGCGACAAACCTCCTCATCGCGCGAGTGCGCATCGTTGGCACGAAGTGCCTTTTAGGTACTAGGATGTTCTAACGGAATTTCCTAGTACCTAAAAAAAGCATCTATCGGTCGCAGAGTTACTTACTCTGCGACCGAAAAAAATGTGCAATATAATACATACCCCTCCATTATATACTTGTTGAACATGAATAGCAAGCTAAATATGGTTAAAAAAATGACTATATTATTTTGCAA
>UQTA01000054.1 GCA_900543885.1 uncultured Clostridium sp. | reverse complement strand
CCGTGCCCGAACACGCGAAGCGTGTGAGTTGGGTTCGCAGTTCTGACACTAGGCGGCGCAAGCCCACGAACAAAGGATTTTCTCCCAAATGCGCATCTGTAATGCGCGCCGGTGGCTTTCGGACCTTAGTCGATTAAATCCCAATATTAAAATCTCAGCACAAAAATAAAAATCCGGAGGCAGCCCATTTGGACCGCCCCCGGATTTTTTAGGAGTAACTGCTATAAATAAGAGGTGATAACCTGTGTCCGGATCAGAATCCTTTGATCAGTTCGCCGTTCTTTGGCTCGAAGCGTCCGGTGAAGAAGCGGAGAACTTCTGGTTCGTAAACCCATTTCAGACCGCTGATGTCATGTCTTCTTTCATACAGTCCAATGATAGCATCAGCAACGTAATCCAGGTGAGCGTAGGTATAAACACGGCGCGGAATGGTGAGACGAACGGTTTCCAGCTTTGGAACGTGATTTTCACGGGTATGTGGGTCACGTCCTGCGGAGATGATGCCTCGCTCCATGGTGCGGACACCGGAGAACTCATAGATCGCTGCGGAGAGTGCCTGAGCAGGGAAGTCTTCTTCCTGATTTAAGTGATCTAAGAAGGCTCTTGCGTCTACGAAGATGGCGTGACCGCCGTAAGGTTTAACCATTGGAACACCGGCTGCGTCTAACTTTTCGCCCAGGTAACGGATCTGGTTTACACGGTGGCTGATATAATCAAAGTTCATGGATTCACGAAGACCAATCGCCATTGCTTCCATGTCTCTTCCAGCCATACCGCCGTAAGATGGCATTCCTTCAAACTGTACAACCATACCAGTTGCCCGTACATACAGGTCATGATCATTCATACACAGGAATCCGCCGATATTGGTTAAGCAGTCTTTCTTGCCGGACATGGTACAGCCGTCGCCATAGGAGAACATTTCATGAACAATCTCTTTGATGGTCTTGTTTTCATATCCAGGTTCACGGGTCTTGATAAAGTATGCGTTTTCAACACAGCGGGTTGCATCGTACATAACCTTGATGCCGTATTTGTGAGCCAGTTCAGAAACAGCTTTGATGTTTGCCATGGAAACGGGCTGGCCACCTGCCAGGTTTACAGTAACAGCAAGGCAGATATAAGGAATATGCTCTGCGCCCACTTCATCGATCAGTGCCTGGAATTTATTTAAATCAATATTGCCCTTGAAATCAAGGATGGCGTTTGGATCATGTGCTTCGTCAATGATCACATCACGGAAAGTAGCGCCATTGCGCTCCTGATGGAAGCGGGTAGTGGTAAAGTACATATTGCCAGGAACATAATCGCCAGGTTTAATGGTGAGAGAAGAGAGAATGTTCTCTGCGCCTCGTCCCTGATGAGTAGGAACTACATATTTAAATCCAAACAGTTCACGAACAGTTTCTTCCAGATGATAGAAGTTGCGGGATCCGCCGTAAGCTTCATCGCCTAACATCAGGCCAGCCCACTGGTGGTCACTCATTGCGTTGGTTCCGGAGTCAGTTAAAAGGTCGATAAAGCATTCTTCGGACTTTAATAAGAATGTATTGTAACCAGCAGTCTTGATGGCCTCTTTACGCTCTTCTTTATCTAAGCGTGCCATGTTCTCTACCATTTTGATCTTGAAAGGCTCCGGCGCAAATTTCATCATATCCATATTCTTCTCCATTAAAAAATCCTCCTATTATATAGTTTTGTTATATAGTTTTTACAAGCGCAACCTTACGCTTTTTTACTTTTCATTGTATTTTTATGCTTTTTTCTTCTTATAATAATTGGTTTCATAATCCTTTAAGGCATTGATGGCCTGGCTGGAAAGCGGGACGATAGCGATCATATTGAATACTGTCATAAGGCCTACGCCAAGGTCGCCAAGTTCCCAAACAAATTCATAGGCTGCCACACCGCCGATAAAGAGCATGATCAGTAAAAAAATCTTGTATCCTGTCTGAGCTGTCCAGTTATCACCGAAGACATATGCCACATTGCACCGGGCGTAATAAAGAATGCCAAGGAAAGTGGAAAAACTGAACAGGAAAAGTACCACTGCGATAAATACAACGCCTGCATATCCAAGATGATGGTTCATAGCTGCCTGTAAAAGGTCCATTCCCATAAGGCCTTCAATTTTTTCAGCCGGAGCTAAAAGCATCAGGAATGCGGAACAGCTGCAGATCACTAATGTATCAATAAATACGCCAAGTGCCTGGATCAGGCCCTGTTTTACAGGATGGCTGACTTCTGCGGATGCTGCTGCACAGGGGGCAGAGCCGCTGCCTGCTTCATTTGAGAAAAGTCCCCGTTTTACACCGTTCATTACGATCACACCCAGTCCGCCGCCGGCAAACTGTCTGATACCGAATGCCTGGGAGAAAATGTTTCCAATTACGGATGGAAGCAGGGTGACGTTCTTTAAAATCACGAACAGCGTTACCAAGAAGTAAGCGCCTGCCATAACAGGAACGACCATATCTAAAACCTTGACAGTTGCGTTCTTGCGAAGAACGATAGCTGCGGACATTGCTACCAGGACGGTGGCAGTTGCAATCTGCGGGATACCGAATGCATTCTGAAAGGAAGTGGTAACGGAGTTTCCAATTACCTGGCTGATGCCTGCCCAGCAAAGCAGTCCGGAAAGTGCGAATGCGGTTCCTAAAAGTCCGTATTTGCAGCCGCGGGTGTAATAGGTCTGTTCATCATCAGCTACATATTCTGCTTCTTCTTTTACGTTCTTTACGAAAACGTCTTCTCGTTTGATTTTAGTCACCAGTCGGATACGGTCCATTACGTATGCAGGACCGCCGCGATAACCGCCATAGAGAGGGTCTTTTTCCTTGTAGATCTGTGCCAGAGTGGATTCAATAAAACTGCTGGAAGAACCGATCAGTGCGGTCAGCCACATCCAGAAAACAGCGCCTGCGCCGCCAAATGAGATAGCAGCAACAACACCGGCTAAGTTTCCCATACCTACGCGGGTAGCGGTAGCAACGATAAGTGCCTGGACACCAGATATAGAGTTTTCATCTTTTTTTGTTTCATCTTTTTCCAGTGTGATCCGGATCATTTCCGGGAACAAGCGGAACGGAAGGAATTTTGTCCTGACGGTAAAATATAAACCTGCCGGAATCAGGATCAGTACCAGAAGGGAAAGCCCAAACTGGATATCGCCTCCTGAAAATTCCAGGATAATTAAATCTCCCCATAACAGATCGTTGATCGCTCCCACAAGTCTGATGATCATGTGGAGTATTCGGTTGATGAGATACACCTCCTTTTTGAGAGAACATGGTACATGAATCGGTGGTTCACTTTGCGTCAAACCGTCAGGGCCCTCTGACATGTCTTTCACGATCATACATCTTAAGAACCGCTGGCGGCTGATTTCAAGATGATGCTTGCTGTATGATGCGTGATGCATCACACACTTTGTAATTCATATAATACACTATTTTGCACAAAAGTCAATGCTTATTTTTGAAAAAATTATGCAAAATAAAAAATGAATAAAAACAGTGAATCGGAAAGAAGGAAACCCAAAAGGAAGTATTAAAAAAATATATTTTGACCCCAGAGGAAAACTGTAGTATCATGAAACCACAGATGTGTCCGTGCATGATGCACCGACAACAATACAACAGAATAATACAGCAGAAATACAAAAAAGGAGGCGGGGGTCTATGCCTGAAAAAATCATCAAACAGACATTGAGTGAACAGATTTACAATATTTTGAAGGAAGATATTTTGTCTGGAAAGATTTTAATGGGTGATAAGCTTACCAATCGGGAACTTCAGGAGCGGTTTCAGGTTTCGTCTACGCCGGTACGTGACGCCATCAACCGCCTGTCTAAAGATGGACTGACCCAGGAAGTATCAAAAAGCGGAGCGCAGCTTATCACCTTTGATTATTCCTACGCCAATGAACTGAATGACTTTATTGCCTTTTTAGCCAGTAAGGCTGTTATGCTCTCTTCCACAGAGCCGGATACAGAAAAGCTGGTGGAAAAACTTTGGGTGTATGAAGAGAAAATGGCAGAAGCAAAAACATCTACAGATTATCTGGAGGCGGATTTCCGCTACCACAAGGTATTTTTTGACTACTGCGGAAATCGTTTTATGAAGGAAACCTATAAGCAGTATAATTTTATCAGGACCCTTCTTATACGTTATGCCATTCGCACAGAGGAAGAGCGGGAGTTGGGGATCAGACAGCATCGGGAGATTACCCAGGCATTTCGCAGCAGGAATTATGAAAAAGCAAAAAGGCTCATGGAAGCCCATTACCAGTCCGGCATACAGCTGGCTAAAGAGCATTATCTGGAAGGAAGTACTGTAAAAGCAGATAAAAGTGAGCAGAAAATAATGGGAAAACAGTAAGGAGACGGTTATGAAAACAGCAATTGCTACAGACAGCAACAGCGGTATTACACAGGAGCAGGCAGCGAAATTAGGGATTTATGTGCTGCCTATGCCTTTTATGATCAATGGGGAGATATTTCATGAAGGCGTGGATCTGACCCATGAGGAATTTTTTAAGCGGATGGAAGATGGGGATGATATCACTACTTCCCAGCCATCTCCGGGAGAGGTAACAGATTTCTGGGATAAGCTGTTAAAAGAATATGATGAAATCTTATATATTCCCATGTCCAGCGGCTTAAGCGGTTCCTGTCAGACTGCCATTATGCTGGCAGACGATTATGAGGGAAAGGTTCAGGTAGTAAATAACCAGCGCATTTCTGTTACTCAGGAGCAGTCGGCCTTCGATGCCAAAAACCTGGCAGATAAAGGATATGATGCAGCTAAAATCAGAGAAATATTAGAGCGTGACAAGTTTGAAAGCAGTATCTATATTACCCTGAATACTTTAAAATACCTGAAAAAAGGCGGGCGTATTACACCGGCTGCTGCAGCACTTGGAACCCTTCTGCGCATTAAACCGGTTTTAACCATTCAGGGAGAGAAGCTGGACGCATTTTCTAAAGCACGTACAGCAAAGCAGGCAAAGTCCATTATGCTGACAGCGCTGGCAAAAGACTTAGAAGAGCGTTTCCATGATAAAAATGCAGAACATACTTATCTGGAAATAGCCCATACCTGTAACGAAGAGGGAGCAAAAGACCTGGAAGAGACCTTAAAGGAGCAATACCCGGGTACACCGATCCATATAACACCGCTGTCCTTAAGCATTGCCTGCCATATTGGACCAGGAAGTCTGGCAGTGGCCTGCTCCTGTAAGTTAAAGGAGCTGGGATAGGAGCATAAACAATTGAATAAAGAAAAATGGTATGAAAAGTTAAAGACACGGGGACAGAGTATCACTGTCCCCATGACTCTTTTGATGATCGCAGTGGCGGTCATTCCCTTGCTGCTCCAGACATGGATACTTATGGGATCTTTCAGACAGAACCAGTTGGAGGCAAGGAGTATTGAGATACAAAACCAGTGCGTGATCTTAAGCAATCGTATGACCCGTTCCGGCTATCTTACAGCAGATAAGACCAATAATATCAGTCTGGATGCCCAGATGCAGACCATTGCGGATCTGTATAACGGTCGTATTGCTATTGTTAACAGCAGCTATAAGATCGTGACAGACACATTCAATCTGTCAACGGGAAAATATTATATATCGGAAGAGGTCATCCGCTGTTTCAAAGGTGAAAGCGGCAGCCGCTTTAATAAAGAAGGGGGATATTTTTACCAGACCATCCCTATTTATGATCCGGCAGATGAGAAAAAGATCCAAGGCGTTATTGCAGTGACAGCTTCTATGGAAAATGTCACTTCCGTAACAGAACGGGTAAAAAGCAATGCCCAGCTGTTTTTCCTTTGTATGGTGTTGGTTGCTGTGTTGTTTTCTATAGCATCGACTCATTTTCTGGTACAGCCTTTCAAGCGGCTTTTGCGCTCCTTTGACCGGGTTGCCCAGGGAGATCTGGATGCAGACATCAGGGAAGATGCCTATAGTGAAACAAGACAGATGTCTCATGCAGTGCAGAAGTCTCTTCGCAAATTAAAAGCGGTGGATCAATCCCGTCAGGAATTCGTTTCCAATGTTTCCCATGAGTTAAAAACTCCCATTACTTCTATCCGGGTACTGGCGGATTCTTTGATGGGAATGGAAGACGCGCCGGTGGAATTGTACCGGGAGTTTATGGCGGACATTTCCGATGAGATCGACCGGGAAAATCAGATCATCGAAGATCTGCTTACGCTGGTGCGTATGGATAAATCGGCGGAAAGCCAGATGAATATTTCCCAGGTTCATATCAATCATGAACTGGAGATGATATTAAAAAGACTGCGCCCTATTGCCAAGCGCAGCAATGTAGAACTGATCTTAGAGAGCATCCGGGAAGTTACAGCAGATGTAGATAAGGTAAAACTGAATCTGGCAGTGACCAATCTGGTGGAAAATGCGATTAAATACAACGTGGATTCCGGATGGGTCCGGGTGACACTGGATGCGGATCACAAGTATTTTTATGTAAAGGTGGCAGATTCCGGTATTGGTATTCCAGAGGACAGTGTGGACCATATTTTTGAACGTTTCTTCCGTGTGGATAAAGCAAGATCCAGGGAAGTCGGCGGTACTGGTCTGGGACTTTCTATTACGAAAAATGTGATCCAGATGCATCATGGTGTGATTGATGTGGAGAGTACACCGGGAGAGGGAACTACCTTCAGTATGCGTATTCCGTTAAATTATGTGCCAAGACAGGAGGAACGATCATGAAACATGGAAAAGATAAGTTCCTTCTGAGGACATTTTTAGGAATTCTTCTTGCTGTGCTGACATTTCTTTCTGGATGCAGCACCAAGGCAGAGCCAAAATCTGACCCAAATGCAGGTAAATATGTGATCTATTACCTGAATTCCTCTGTGACCAAACTGGTAGCTCAGGAATATGAAACAGAAACAAAGGATCAGATGGGACTGGCAGAGGAACTGATGGATCAGCTGACCCATGTGCCAAGAGATTTAGACTGTCAGACGGTGCTAAGCGATAAGGTATCTTTTAAGGCCTGCAGGATCGATGAACAGGTGCTGTACCTGTATTTTGACGGAAGTTATACGTCTATGAAGCCAGAACAGGAGATCCTTTGCAGGGCAGCTCTTGCAAGAACTATAACCCAGATAGCAGGAATCAACTATATCAGCATTTATTGCGGCGACCAGCCTCTTATGGATCGTCAGGGAAATCCGGTAGGCTTTATTTCTGCAGGGGATTTTATTATTAATACAAGCAATGTCAATGCCTATGAAAAGACAGAATTGACCTTGTATTTCGCAAACAGCACCGGTGATAAGCTGGTAGCGGAAAAACGGGAAGTAGCCCACAATATCAATACGTCCATGGAGCAGCTGATCGTGGAACAGCTGATCGCAGGCCCCTCAGACAGCGGACATCAGGCAGTGCTTGCCTCCGATTGTAAGATACTAAGTGTATCGGTAACAGATAATGTTTGCTATATCAACTTTGATTCAGCCTTTTTAAACAGCCCCCAGACAGTCGGTGAATATATACCTATTTATGCCATCGTAGATTCTTTGCTGGAAAAAAATCCGGCAACAAAGGTGCAGATCATGGTGAATGGTTCCCCGGATGTAATGTTCAGGGAAGTAGTATCTTTAAATACGGTTTTTGAACGGAACATGGACTATATTGAGCAGGAACAAACAGGAGATAATTAAAATTGAATATGAAACGGCCACTTGTGGTGATAACTGCAGGATTTGTACTTGGAGAGGTGCTTGCCCTGTGTTTGCAGGAGGCTGTATACAGAACGTGTTTCTGGCTATTTGGACTGCTGTTTTTTGCAGTACTTGCAGTCAGACGTTTTTGGGGTATTAATTTGAGCAGGAGTGTTATATACAGGACACTTCTGCTTTTTTTTATATTGTTTTTTGGAGGAATGACAGCGGGAAGTTTTTTAGGCGGACAGTGCCGGGAGCGGATGGAAGAAGAGGAAAAAATGATTTCTCAGGCGGAATGGGGAGATGTGGTACAGGTAATGGGAACAGTGGTGGATCTAAGAGAGAAGAATGAAAGACTGGAAATAATGGTAAATAAAGTGAAAGTGAGGAAGAAAACAAAAAGTACAGATGGGCCAGAGGACAGACAGTGGATGACTCTTCATTTTCCTCTGCAGCTTTATGGATTGCCGGAGGAGACAGAAGGCTGGGAAGAACAACTCCTTCCTGGGAAAAAAGTTAAAATGGCCTGTTCTTTAAGTTTGACGGAACCTGGGAAAAATCCGGGTGAATTTAACACAAAGTTATATTATCGGTCAAAAGGAGTGCTGTGTACTGGTTATATAAAAGCTTTGAAAGAATGCAGGGGAGCAGATCGCCCTTTTATGAGACTTATTTTAAAAATGAGAGGATATTGCGGTCGGGTGTTGGAGAAGTACTGCGAAAAAGAAGATATTGGTATTTATAAGGCGATCCTGCTAGGGGATACTTCTTTCATTGAAACAGATATATTAAATATGTACCGGGCCAGCGGGATCGCCCATTTATTGGCAGTCAGCGGACAGCATTTGTCTCTGATCGGAGGGGGAATGTATCTGCTTTTTAGAAAAACCATTGGGGGGTTTCGGACTGCGGGGATATTAAGCGGCAGCTTTGTGATAAGCTACGGTATTTTTACCGGTTCCTCCGGTTCTACTTTCAGGGCAGTGTTTATGATATGCTGTCTTTGGCTGGCGGCAGAACGGGGACGTACCTATGACAGCCTTTCGGCTCTTGGTTTTGCGGCGTTAAGTCTTCTTGGTAAAAATCCTTATCTTATCTTTCACAGCGGTTTTCAGCTTTCTTTTGCAGCAGTACTGGCAATTTCCGGACCGGGTCAGTGGATGATAAGGGAATATAAAATTGAAAAAAACTGGGAAAAAACAGTGGTGATCAGTTTTTGGGTGCAGATCGTTCTGCTGCCGGTTATGGCATGGCATTATTATCAGTACCCCTTGTATGGGATGTTGTTAAACTTTCTGATACTGCCCTTTGTACCTTGTTTGATGGCATCAGGGATCGTGATCCTGTTTATCGGGGGAATATGGCCTTTAGGAGCCATGATTGCTGCTAAAATGGGGCATATGATATTGAGCTATTATAAATGTGCGTGTGAATATTCACTAAAACTGCCGGGAGCAATGAATGTCCTTGGACGCCCAAAACCGGGACAGATTTTATGTTATATTGGAATGTGGGGAATAACGGTGGCTGTGCTGGGGTGGTACAGAAACCGGAAGATGAAAGACAAGGGAAATGCTTCTGTTTCGGTCTTCAGAAAAAAATGGGCCTATCATCTGTTTAATGCTGCCGTATTATGGATGGCAGTTGTATTAAGTTTCGGTATTCTTTCTTCTTGTCCCGTTCGGGGATTCGGTTTTCTCTGTCTTGACGTAGGACAGGGAGACGGTTTTTTATTGCAGTCAGGCAGAACGAATATCCTTATCGATGGGGGAAGCTCCAGTGAAAAGAAGTTTGGAAGCCGGACATTAGAGCCATGTCTTAAATCCAAAGGCATTTCCCGTTTAGATATGGCAATGGTGAGTCATGGGGATAATGATCATATAAGCGGTCTTCTTTATCTTTTGGAACAGAAAATTCCCATTGACGTTCTGATCTTGCCGGCAGGAGGCAAAGGAGGAGATATTTATGAACAGCTGGAAGGATTACAGACAGAAGCAGGCGGGAAAACCTATTATATGCGCCAGGGGGATAAAATAAAGGCAGGTGAGATAGAATTTACCTGTATTTTTGAGAAAGAAAGGGAAGAAGAAAGAAATGCCCATTCCCTGGTTGTATGTGCCCATTATAATGATCTGCATATGTTATTTACCGGTGATATGGGAACGGAAGAGGAAAATGAGATTTTAAAGCTGGCAGAGGAAGATAACAGCATTCAGAAAGAACATTTAAAGCATGTACAGATCTTAAAAACAGCCCATCACGGTTCTAAAGGATCTTCCAGTCCTGATTTTTTGTCGGCGATGCCTTTACAAGCTGCCTTTATATCTTACGGAAAAGACAATTCTTATGGTCATCCATCCACAGAGGTCACAGAACGAATGAAGAAACAGAATATTTCCCTTTATGAAACAGGTGGAAATGGCGCATGGGCCTTAGAAAGTAAAGGAGAGAACGTTATTATCAAAAGAGCAGTGAAAAGCATTGTGGAAAATGAATAGAGGGGGTTTCCAATCCAGAAATAAGGTGATAGTATTATTAAAAAATAGCTGCTTTTGGAATTTTATTGTAAAACTAAGAAAAAAGATTTGAGAGTACATTAGGTAAGAACAGGAGACCGAAATTATGAATGAGAAAAATGAAACTATAAAGATCCAGATCGCATCTGCAGAGGATGCAGAAGAGCTCCTTGCCATTTATGCGCCGTATGTAGAAAAAACAGCCATTACCTTTGAATACGATGTTCCTTCCGTAGAGGAATTTAAAGGACGCATCACTCATGTTTTACAGCGATTTCCCTATCTGAAAGCAGTGGAAAACGGAAAAATCCTTGGATACGCCTATGTAAGTCCTTTTAAAGAGCGGGCTGCTTATGACTGGGCAGTGGAAACTTCGATTTATGTAGATGAAAATGTAAAACATAAAGGGGTTGGGAAAAAGCTTCATCAGGCTCTGGAAGCGGTATTAAAAGAGCAGGGAATCCTGAATATGGAAGCCTGCATCGGATATCCGGAGAAAGAAGATGAATATCTGGACAAAAACAGTGCTCAGTTCCATGCACATATGGGCTATCGCATGGTTGGAGAGTTTAAAAAGTGCGGCTACAAATTTGACCGGTGGTACAATATGGTATGGATGGAACATATGATTGGTGAACACCAGGCTCCTATGACTGCACCAGTAAGTTTTCCTCAGATTCGTAACAGACTGAAAGAAAAATATGGATTAGAATAGATATGTAAATGCGCCACTGGCGCAGTTTAAGGTGCATGCAGAAAGAAGCGTCCTTCGGGGCGCTTTTGCTTTGTCGGGGGAAATTTTATTTAGGGCAGTTTTTGGAAAAAAGAAGTGTTGTGGATACAGTAAATCCGTGGTACACTGAGGAATAAGTTTGTTGTGTAAGACAGAACTATTACAAAATATACTAGCAGATTTAGCTGCAGGGGAGAAAAAATGCCAGTTTTTGATTTCAATGATGAACCAAAAGAAGAAAAGAAAGCACCGGAGTGTACTTACACAGTGATCCGCTCCAGTGAAACAGTTGCTTCTCCAGAACACCCGATCCTGGTTCTGGACAACAGCAATAGAAAATGGGAACACCACTCCTGGGGTGTGTTTACCAATCCGATCCGAAAGACTGCCTTTGAATTTCAGGCAGAAGGCGGCGGTACTGTCAGTGCAGACATCTTAAAAGTAGATGCCCGTTTTGTAAGTCTTCTTAAATGGCTGGGAGAAAGTCATATTAATGTGCGCCTTTCCGGTTCCAATGAGGCAGACGGGTATGCTGTATACAAAATCCGGGAGATTGCTTTTGGAGGCGGCACCAAGCTTTCCGCAGAGGACGGCTTTTTACAGTATATGATCGAACGTCTTCAGGCCAGCGGTGCGCCGGCAGAGGAGATAAGCGAAGAGGATACAGCAGAAGACGGGGATGATATGAAGCTTACCAGTCTTCAGAGTATTACTGATTTTATGACCTGTGCAGGAAGGACACTTCCTGACAATATCCGTCTTTGGGCCAGAAGGAACCTGGCAGTAGCTAATTCCCATGAGGTTTCTCCGGAAGAACGCCGCCATGCCCAGAGGGCTTTGTCCATTATGATGAATATTCAGTGGAAGAGTAATTATTTTGAAGCCATTGACCCAAATGAAGCAAGACGGATCCTGGATGAAGAATTATATGGAATGGAGCGGGTAAAACAGCGTATCATCGAGACGATCATCCAGATCAACCGTACCCATACACTTCCTGCTTATGGTATTCTTTTGATCGGACCTGCAGGAACCGGAAAATCTCAGATCGCCTATGCGGTAGCAAGGATCCTGAAGCTGCCGTGGACAACTCTGGATATGAGTTCTATCAACGACCCGGAACAGCTGACAGGAAGTTCCCGTGTTTATGCAAATGCAAAGCCAGGTATCATTATGGAGGCATTTTCTCTGTCCGGTCAGTCAAACCTTGTATTTATCATCAATGAGCTGGACAAGGCGGCTTCCGGCAAAGGAAACGGCAATCCGGCTGATGTACTTTTAACATTGTTAGATAATCTTGGATTTACAGATAACTATATGGAGTGTATGGTTCCTACAGCCGGTGTATATCCCATTGCAACGGCCAATGACCGTTCCCTGATCAGTGCACCATTAATGTCTCGTTTTGCAGTGATCGATATTCCGGATTATACAGAAGATGAAAAGAAGATCATTTTCACAAAATTCGCCCTTCCAAAGGTATTAAAGAGAATGAGCATGAAGGAAGAAGAATGTGTGATCACTCCGGAGGCACTGACAGAAGTGATCCACCGCTATTCTGATACCACAGGTATCCGTGACTTAGAACAGGCAGCAGAGCACATTGCAGCCAATGCCCTTTACCAGATTGAAGTAAACCACATAGACAAAGTGGTCTTTGATGCAAAAATGGTACGGGAATTATTAGGTTAAATTCTGCGCAGCTGCTTAAATGCAAAACTGGACTGGTTAAATAATTAAAAACTGGATGTTTTAAAAAGCCCATTTATCATTTATCCTAAGGTTAAGCTAATACAGCAAATATAAAAGAAAGCCTGATGCCATTCTCCCAGGGCCCTGAGAACCTGTCAGGAAGAGAGGAAAAGGATAATGAGTACAAACACAAAACAGGCAGCTGCGGCTGCAAAAAGCGGATACAGTACAAAGGAACTTGTTTTAGATGCAATGTTTATTGCACTGACCTATGTATTTACAGCATTTGTAAATGTGAGACTTCCTATCGCGGCAAACGGAGGACTGATCCATTTGGGAAATGTCCCGTTATTTATCTGCGCGATCCTGTTAGGCAAGCGCACCGGCATGTTAGCAGGTGCTTTCGGTATGGGACTGTTTGATCTGTTATCTGGCTGGACTGCATGGGCGCCGTTTACATTTGTTATCGTAGGTGCTATGGGTTATGCAGTAGGTGCTATTACAGAAGGACACCACAGCACAGCCAGAGATGCAGTGGCTATTGCAGTGGCATGCGTGATCAAAGTGGTTGGCTACTACATTGCAGAAGTGATCCTCTATCACAACCTGTTTGCCCCGGCAGCTTCGATTCCTGGAAACCTGGTGCAGATCGGTACAGCAGCAGTGATCGTTCTCATCTGTGTAGAGCAGCTTCGCAAAGTGCTGCGCCCTATCTTAAAATAATAGGTTACAGTTCAGCCTTGCGAAGATTTAGGGGTAAAAGTACGTTGAAAACTTGTTTTCATAAGTGCTTTTGGCGCTAAATCTTCATAAGGCAGACGCCCAAAGCTTCTTGTCCGCTGCAAGCGGGCAAGAAGATGCAAGGCTGAACTGTAACAATAATAGGCTGAACTTCGCAAAAACTTTTTATGCGCTTACAGGCAGGAAGGAAGATACCATGTACGAAATTATGACACCTGGTCCTACACAGGTAAGGGAAAATGTACGGCAGGCGCGGGCACTTGCCTGCACCAATCCAGATCTGGATGCAGATTTTTATGATTTTTATAAGGAGACCTGTGAAGAGATCAGTGAACTTCTCCATACAAAAAATGAGACTCTGATCCTGGACGGAGAAGGTATTTTGGGGCTGGAAGCGGCCTGTGCCACTCTCACGGAAAAAGGAGACCGGGTGCTTGTAATGGACAACGGGGAATATGGAAAAGGCTTTGCCGGTTTCGTGACTATGTACGGCGGAGAACCGGTTCTCTATTCCACAGATTACCGCAATGCCTTTGATGTGAAAGAATTGGAGAAATATCTGGAAAAAGACCACGATTTTAAATATGCGGCTTTAGTACACTGTGATACTCCAAGCGGCATGTTAAACGATGTTTCAAAGCTTTGCCCATTATTAAAGAAATATGGCATTCTGACTCTGGTAGATTCTGTTTCAGCTATGTTTGGGGAAGAAATGCGGGTGGATGATTACCAGATCGACCTTCTCTGCGGCGGTTCCCAGAAAGCAGTTTCCGCACCTCCAGGATTGAGTTTTGTAACGATCAGTGCAGATGCCTATCAGGCCATGCGTTCCAGAAAAACACCGGTTGCGTCATTTTATGCAAATATCCTTGCATTTGACGGTTATTATGAGAACCAGTGGTTCCCATATACCATGCCTATCAGTGATATTTATGGTCTGCGTCAGGCATTTGACAATATTAAAAATGATCCGGATATGCTGAAACGTCATGCAAAGATTGCAAATGCAGTAAGAGAAGCAGTGAAAGAAGCCGGACTGGAATTATATCAGGAAACAGGCTTTTCTAATACAGTAACGGTATTTAATGTTCCAAAAGGCACCACAGATACAGCTATTCTTACCGCTATGAAGGAAAGATGCAATATTATGTTGGCCGGTTCCTTCGGTGCTTTTGCAGGAAAAGTGATCCGTATTGGACATATGGGTGAAAATGCTTATCCTGAGAAGGTAGAAGCTGTGATGGCTGGTCTGGATAAAGTATTTGCTGATCTGGGAATTTCATTAAAATGCAGCCTGAAAGAGGCTTATAATAAGAGAATGAACGGATGATCTTAGGAAAAAATCCATCGAACAGAATAAGTGAAAGCGATAAACATGAAAAGGGGTCAGAAATGGCCCCTTATTCATGTTTGGCATAAAAGCTGATGAGATATACACCGCATATGCCTACAATGGTATAGATGATCCGTGACAGTAATGTCATGCTTCCAAAAAGAAATGCAACAAGGTCAAACTTAAAAAGGCCGATCAGCCCCCAGTTCACAGCTCCGATAATGGACAAAGTGAGAGCTGTACAGTCAAGTGCCGTATTTTTCATGGCAGTTTACCTCCTTATACGTGGTTAGTATGGATCAGAACAGGCTTAAATATGTATGCTGATCCTGTGAATCAATGTGTGGACAAAAAAATGGAAAAATAAATCGTTACAGTTCAGCCTTGCATCTTCTTGCCCGCTTATAGCGGACAAGAAGCTTTGGGCGTCTGCCTTATGAAGATTTAGCGCCAAAAGCACTTATGAAAACAAGTTTTCAACGTACTTTTAACCCTAAATCTTCGCAAGGCTGAACTGTAACAATAAATCTGAAAAGAATGAAAAAATCCAATGACAACCAGCTGGCAGTATGCTAGAATGCAATGAGTCCAAATGAAAAGAGTTTGTTTTTATTTAAGAAAGGTAGAAGATCATGGAACAGGATATGACAAAGGGCAATCCATTGTCAGTTATTTTTATGTTTACATTGCCTCTTGCAGTTGGAAATATTTTCCAGCAGCTTTATAACATGGCAGATACGATCATTGTAGGCCGTTTTGTAGGAGCGGATGCTTTAGCGGCTGTAGGATCTACGGGAACGATCATGTTTTTGCTCAACGGCTTTGCTCAGGGTATTACAGCTGGTTTTTCCGTGCTGACAGCTCAGCGTTTCGGTGCAGGAAAAAAAGATGGGGTTAAATTTAGTGTTACCAATGGTGTTTTATTATCTGTTATAGGTGCGCTGCTTTTTACCGCATTCAGCTGTGGGATCATGAACCCACTGCTGCATTTGATGAACACTCCGGACGATATTTTTGATATGGCCTATACCTATATCATTTTGATCAGTCTGGGAATGATCGCCAATGTATTTTATAATCTGTTTTCTTCTTATTTAAGAGCAGTGGGAAACAGTAAAGCACCATTATTTTTCCTTGTATTTTCAGCCTGCTTAAATGTAGGCCTGGATATTTTCTTTATCGTAGTTTTAAAAATGGGAGTAGCAGGAGCTGCCTGGGCTACCAATCTGTCTCAGGCGATCTCGGCCGTGTTATGTATTGTATACATATATTGGAAAGTACCGGCTCTGGTGCCGGAGAAAAAAAACTGGCGTCTTACTGCCGGTGATACCCGCTATCAGCTGCAGATGGGTATTCCAATGGCACTGCAGTTTGCCATTACCTCTTCAGGAACGATGATCATGCAGTCGGCCATCAATCTGTTTGGTTCAGAGGCAGTAGCGGCTTATACAGCAGCATGCAAGGTACACAGCCTTCTGACCCAGGGAATGGTGGCAATGGGACAGACCATGGCGGTTTACAGCGGACAGAATTATGGAAGAGGAGATTATAAACGGATCCGGGCTGGCGTAAAGGCGGCTCTGATCATAGAACTGATCTATTCTGTGGTATCCGCCGTTGCAGTTTTTCTTTTATTAGGCGTTACTCTGGGGCTGTTTTTCTCCGGGGATGTGGATCTGAATGCCATGATGCCATGGGCAAGAACCTATATCACTATCTGCACTCTGTTTTATATTCCACTTAGCACGATCTTTATTTTCCGCAACACCATGCAGGGCTGCGGATATGGTTTCCTTCCTATGATGGGCGGAGTGGTAGAACTGGTGGCCAGAATGGGAGTGGCGATGATCGCAATGAGAGTCCACAGCTATGCTCTTTCCTGCTTCTGTGATCCGGCAGCATGGATCAGCGCAGGCCTGTTTACCGGTGTATCTTATATTTTTGTTATGAAGAAGATAAAAGCAACATTGGCTCCTGATATCTCAAAAACTCTATAGTAAGTATAGATAAGTATAGACAAGAATCCCGATATTTCGTATAGTAAAATAAGATATTATACGAGGGGTGAGATCAATGGATCTAAGTATTGGCCAAATGGCAAGGATCAATCATGTCAGTATTCAGACGCTGCGGCTGTATGACAAAATGGGGCTTTTAAAGCCGGCAGTAGTGGATGAAAATTCCGGATACAGGTATTACAGCATCCTTCAGTGCGCAAAACTGGATCTGATAAGCAGCATGAAGCAGTGTGGGCTTAGCTTAAAGGAAATACGTAATTATTTTGAAAATGGAAATATAGAAAGCCTGGAAGGGGAACTGCGCAATACCTTAGCTCGGATCGATGACCAGATGCTTCGTCTTTCTGAGCAGAAGGAAGCGGTAAAAAACAGCCTGGAATCTTTCGAGCAGTACCGTGCAGCTCCGCCGGCTGGTACCATTACACTGGAATATATCCCCAGACGCAGTATAATCGTGCTGGACAGCGGAAATAATTACTTTGAAGAAGGTCTGGAATTTTACGAACACAGTCTGCTTCAGCTAAAACATGCTCTGGCGGAGCGGAATATGGAGCATATCTATTACCGCAATCCGGGGACCATCTGGCGTAAAGATAAGGTAATGAAGCGGGAATTTGTTTCTACGGAAGTTTACGTCAGGGCAGATGAGCGCCATTTTCGTCCAGAAGAGATCACACAGATCCCGGCTGGCATGTACCAGTGTATCTACTGCAGCAGTTTTGAAACAGAAAAAGAACTGGCAGGAAAACTTCTTGATCAGGTAGAAAAGAACGGCTATACCATTGCAGGGGATTATCTTTGTGAAACGATCGTGGAAACACCTATTTTTAAACGTGATGAAAGAGGTATGTTCTTGCGGCTTCAGGTACCTGTTAATGTACGATAGCGAAGTATAAATATTGTCGTTGAAACGGGAAAATCAGCCCTTGACTCTCTACCAGGTATAGGCTCTATAATGAAAGTACAAAGAAAGTTAATTAATTAACGAATGAAAAGATGCGCAAAACAGGCATCTGAACACAAACACATTAACACTTATGTACATCATTAAAGGAGGTTATCATATGAATAAAGAGAGAATCAGAGTGGTTCAGTACGGATGCGGAAAAATGTCAAAATACACACTGCGTTATCTTTATGAGAAAGGCGCAGACATTGTAGGCGCCATTGATGTAAATCCTGCTGTAGTGGGCATGGATGTTGGTCAGTTCTGCGGACTTGGATTTGATCTGGGTGTTAAGATCCGCAATGACGCAGATGCTGTATTAGATGAGTGCCAGCCGGACATTGCCATTGTAACCTTATTCAGCTTTGTAGATGACTGTTATGAGCATTATGCAAAATGCTTAAGCAGAGGTATCAATGTGATCACCACTTGTGAAGAGGCAACCTATCCATGGACCACTTCCGCAGCCTGCACCAATAAACTGGATGTTCTTGCAAAAGAAAACGGCTGTACCATTGTAGGAGCAGGCATGGAAGACATCTTCTGGGTACATCTGATCGGAACCGTAGCAGGCGGCTGCCATGATATTAAAAAGATCGAAGGCGCTGTAAGCTACAATGTGGAAGATTACGGCCTTGCACTTGCAAAAGCCCATGGATGCAATCTGACACCGGAAGAATTTGAAAAGACCATTGCTCATCCGGAAGTTCTGGAACCGTCCTATGTATGGAACTCCAATGAAGCTCTCTGCAACCTGATGGGATGGACCATCAAGAGTCAGACACAGAAATGTGTTCCTTATTTCTCTGATAAAGATGTTTACTCAGAGACCATGGGACTGACCATTCCGGTAGGCCGCTGCATTGGCATGAGTGCGGTAGTTACAACAGAAACTTTCCAGGGACCAGTGATCGAGACTCAGTGTATTGGAAAGGTTTACGGACCAGATGACGGAGATATGTGTGACTGGAAGATCAAAGGTGAACCGGATGTTACCTTCTATGTACAAAAACCAGACACCCCTGTTCACACCTGTGCGACCATTGTAAACCGTATCCCGGATGTGATCATGGCACCTCCAGGATTCATCACTGTAGACAAATTAGACAGTGTAGAATACAGAACCTATCCAATGCATCTGTATGTGGATGAATATTAATGAGGTTGGGACGTTAAAATAAGATTTTATTTGCGATTCACAGTAAGACACTATTATTGATAAAATATAACGTTACAGTTCAGCCTTGCGAAGATTTGGGGTCAAAAGTACGTTGAAAACTTGTTTTCATAAGTGCTTTTGGCGCTAAATCTTCATAAGGCTGACGCCCAAAGCTTCTTGTCCGCTGTAAGCGGGCAAGAAGATGCAAGGCTGAACTGTAACAATATAACGATGATAGAAAATGATCGCCCTTGCGAAAAAACAGATTCAGATATATAATAAGCAGGTCTGTCCACAGGAAAAATCTGGAAGATAGTAAAATGCAAAGGAATTAAAAAGATATGTGGTTTTGGCTTGCGCTTATTGCGCTTCTTTGTTGGAGCGGATCTGATCTGTTTTCAAAGATCGGCTGTCGCGGCAATGACAAATATGCACATTTAAAAATGGTCATTGCTGTGGGTATCATTATGGGTGTCCATGCGCTGTATGAGATGTTTGTTGGCGGCGTGGACGTTACCTGGCACGTAATACTTACGTATTTACCGGTATCTCTGCTGTATATTTCATCCATGACACTGGGATATATCGGTCTGCGCTACATTGAGTTATCGATTTCTTCACCAATCTGTAACTCTTCCGGCGCTTTAGTAGCGGTTTTGTGTTTTATTACCGGTACGCTGGATGAAGGAATCGAAGGATCCATGCGTCTGGCTGTTATGGGAGCGGTTGCTCTTGTGTGTGCAGGCGTGATCGGACTTGGTATTGTTGAGTCAAGAGAAGATGATGAACTGCGTGCAAAACGGCAGCAGGCATCGAATTATAAATATGCGAAATCCTGGATCGCACTTGCGCTGCCTGTTGCGTACTGCCTGTTAGATGCGGCAGGTACATTTGCAGATACCTTGGTTCTTGATACACTGGCAGGTGAAGCGGAAAGTGCCGGCCTGTTTGCTACAGCCCAGGAGTGCTCTGATTATGCAGCGTCTGCAGCTAACTGCGCATACGAACTGACTTTTCTATTTGCAGCAATCTGCTGTATCGTATATGTAGGAGTGATCAAGAAGCAGAAATTCACTTTTCGCCAGGAAGGCCCGAAATATTTTGGTGCGATCTGCGAAACCGTCGGTCAGTTTGCTTACATTTTTGCACTGTCTGATACAGCACATGCAGCTATTTCTGCACCGATCATTTCCGCATACTGCGTGGCCTCTGTTGTATGGAGCCGCATTTTCCTGAAAGAAAAGCTGTCCTGGAAGCATTATGTAATGATCCTTTTAGTAGTGATCGGTATTGTAATGCTTGGTGTATTTGATATTTAACGAAAGAATATCCGTTGACTTAAATCAAGAACGCGGCGTGCAATGGTGGTGTAGAGCATTGCGCAGTTGCCATCAATGAAGCTCTGGCAGCCTTCATCCCAGGAAACATGGAGAGCGGCTCCATCCTTGATGAGGTCAGCAACCATCTGCATAGCCTGAATGCCTT
>UQTA01000053.1 GCA_900543885.1 uncultured Clostridium sp. | reverse complement strand
TCCCTCTGTATTATTTTGTTTAGTCGCATAAACTGATTATACCACGAACGCCGGGCTTTTCGAAGCTCGGCGTTTTGTGTTGGATATATAAAATGAGCTGCCGCACGTTAGTGCGACAGCCCCTTTTATAATCATGTGCCTGATGGTACAGGTTTTTTAAGTATTATTGTATCAGTCCCGTTTTTGCGTATTCTTTTAGCTTTTCTCTCAGGATCGTATCATTTGGATTCAGATATTTCCGTACATTAGCATAAAGTACTTCATCTGGCTTTAACATCGCACGGTACTGGGCAGGAGTGCGATGAAAAGTAGAACGGAAGCGGGAAGTCAGAGTCTTTAAATCAGGGAAGCCATTTTTTAATGCAATGTCTGTCAGATTTTCATTAGTGTAGGTCAGGTCATTTAAGGCATGCTGAAATCGTACTCTTGTGAGATATTCGTGGAAATTGATACCTACCATTTGTTTAAATAGAGTTGAAACATAGGTCCGGTTGTACTGGGTGTAGTCTGCCAGATCCTCCAGGGATAATTTTTCTGCATAATGTTCCTCTACATAACTGAGGAGAAGGCGGATTGTAGCACGTCGTTTGTCTTCTTCCGAGATCAGATTGATCTGCTGGGGATCAAATTCTGTAAAAAGCGTGATCAGAAGCAGTTCCAGGTTTGCTTTTGCGCTTAACTGGGCATAGACACCGCCACATTCTAATGATCGCCATAGCTGGCTCACATAAAAGCGGATATGGCAGAAACGATCTTCGTAGCGATTGCTTTCATTGGAAAGGCAGGTAGGAAACTGGTAAATATATCCCTTTTTAACTAAAAATTTCAGGGCATTTGACGGAAAATGCAGGACAAGAGCCCGGGTGCCCGGCTGCTGGCGCATGGAGGCGTGTCCATTGCCGGGGGCAGTCAGGATAAGGTCATCCTCTGAAAGAGAATGAGTCTCTGTACCACGGCAATATTCCTGAGTTCCATGAAGGACGATGCTCAGCTCATATTTATCCGTGTGCCAGTGATAACGGTAATTCATGATGCTGTGCGCAAAGCAGCGCAGATGGATATTTTCACGGGGCAGGTTCATTTCATAACAGGTTTCTTCCATTTTGTACTCCATTTTATTTTTTTAAAATCTTTATACTTCATTTTATTCTTTTAAAATCCAAATATTTTCCCTGTTGTAAAATTTGGAAAAAATAAAATATCATTTGCAGACCTGATTTTAGAATAATGGTCAAAATGGCTTCTGTCAATGATTGTTTCTGTATATATACAAAATAAACTTCCATGAAACTGGCAAAATGCACAAGCGGTGTAATAGGAAATTGGCAAAAATTACAGGGAAAATGTTTGGATTTTAAGTAAGTATAGCTTGAAGATGGAGAAACAGAAAATGAAGCAGGGAGAATAAGAAGGCGAAAAAACTTCAAATATTTTGCAGCGACAAAAAGGCAATCTTTTGTTAAATTAAGCATAACAATAAGCCCAGGCCCGGGCAGCTCAAAGCTTATGGAGTTTTCAGACTATAATTATGTAATAATGGAAGGGAAAAGAATATGAATACTCAAATGATGATCTGTATGGTGATCTTTGTAGCTACTCTGGTCAGCTATATGATGAATAAGATACCAATGTGGCTGACAGCAATGATCTCTCTGACTGCACTGTATTTTACGGGCTGCATTGATGCAGCTGGTGCACTGGCTGGTTTTTCAAATGTTAATACGCTGCTTATGGCAACTATGTTTATAGTAGCAGCAGGTTTCCGCCGCACATCTCTGGTAGATGGAATGTGTGGTGCCATTATGAAATTGACAAGAGGAAGTTTTCTTACAGCCTATTTTGGATATATCCTGCTTGCTGTATTACTGACTAACTTTATTGCCAGTCCGATGGTTGTATATGCAATCGTAAGTCCCCTGTTGGCAGCTCTTTGCGATAATACTGGTCACAGTCGTTCTCAATACATGTTCCCGATCATGGTCGTATGCGTAGCATGCTGCGGTATCCTGCCATTATCCACTGCCATCCAGCAGGCAGGACAGTTTACAGGATTTATGGAAACCTATGGATTTACTGGCATGAGCATTCGTGCAGTTGACTTTACAATTGGTACATGGCCGATCCTTATTATTGTTCCACTATGGGCATTACTGGTTGGACCCAAATTTACTCCTAAAACACCAGTAGTTCCCATTGAAGCTCTGGAAAAGCAGAATACAGGAAAGCAGGCACAAAAACTTAGTCCAACTGTAGATAAGATTGGGATAGCTGTTTTTTTCGGTACGATCTTGTGCCTCATTTTTTCCAGTAAATTACATCTTACTACATGGTCAGTCGCATTGACCGGAAGTCTCCTAATGGTATTGTTTGGGGTTGTAGACCAGAAATCTGCATTGCGTGATATTCCCTGGGATATGCTGATGCTGTTTGTAGGTGCATTGGCTTTAGGAACAGCTTTGACCAATACCGGAGCAGGCGATATGATTGGAAATGCCCTTGCATCTGCTGTTGGCGGAACTCATAACAATTATGTATTAGGTGCACTGTTTTTCCTGATTCCATTCGTACTTACCCAGTTTATGCTGAACCGTTCCGTATCTGCAGTATTTGTTCCAATCTGTCTTCTGACCTGTTCTGCATTGGGAGCAAATCCGACCGGACTGGTACTGTTAGTTAATGCAGGTTCTCTGACTGCATTTTTAACACCTATGGCAACTCCAGCTGTACCAATGTGTATGGCTGATGGAGGTTATGATTTACGGGCAATTTTTAAGAGTGGTGCATTGATCACATTGATCCTGCCATTTATTTACATCTTTTATACCATGACTGTATTCCCTGCATTTTAGAGAAAAGAAGGGAGAACATTATTATGACGCGGGAAGAGAAAATTGCAATTGCAGATATGGTACGCAACCGGGATAGATTTGGTCCGGTCAGTCCGGAAGAACTTGCTGCACTGCCGGGAAAAGAAAAGGAACTCTGGGTCCATACAAAAAATGGAAAAACTGTGCATGTTTTTGAAGAACGTCCGGATAATTTACCAGAGCAGGCTGCACTGCTTTTAAATTTTCATGGCGGCGGATTTTTGAAAGGACGTACAGACCGGGATCGCAGATATTGTTGCTGGGTTATGGAGCAACTGAATTGTATGGTCTGGGATGTTGATTACAGCCTTGCACCGGAAGCACCATTTCCTTTTGCAGCGGAAGAAGCTTATGAAATTGTAAGTTATGTATTTGAACATGCAGCAGAGCTTGGAATTGATAAAGAAAAGATTATTCTTGCCGGACACAGTGCTGGTGGTAATCTGGTGGCATCAGTTTTGATCAAAAATGCGGAGACGAAAGAACTAAATCCCTGTTGTGCGTTGATGGAATATTTTCCCACAGATAATACTGCTGACCCAGTAGAAAGGCTGTCAGAAGAACTGAAAAAAGATCCGTTTTGGGTGAAGCGTGCACAAACAGAAAAAATGTATACTGATTTTTATGTAGGAGATGCTGATGCATCGGATCCACTTTGTTCACCTGCATTTGCCAAAGATGAGACATTGGCTGTATTTCCGGATTGTCTGATTATATCAGCAGGGGAAGACAGCCTTAGAGATGAGACAGAAGCATTTGGAATGCGTCTGGTAAAAGCAGGGGTCTGTGTGACTATGCAGCGGATTATTGAAGCTATGCATGGATTTACTACGAATCGGACACCAGGCTGGGAACGGGCACTGGACCGTCAGTACAAATTTTTTCAGGAGCATTTAAGATAGAACAAATGTCAAAAGAAAAGATATTATATGAGGAGTAAGACAATGAAGATTACAGATGTAAAGCTGCGTTTTGCAAAGCATTACCTGTTTGTACAGATATATACTGATGCCGGGATCACAGGTCTTGGCGAGGCTGGTAACTGGGGGTATTTACAGGCCACAGCAGCTGCTATTGAAAAGTTTGCAGATTACCTGATCGGAAAAGATCCATTCCGTATTGAGGATTTTAACCAGAATTTCCTGCGTTCCGTGTATTTCCGCGGTTCAGTGATCATGAGCGCTATCTCTGCTATTGATATTGCTTTGTGGGATATTAAGGGTAAGGCACTTGGAGTTCCGGTTTATGAGCTTTTAGGCGGAAAGACCCGCGAAAAAGTGCGTGTTTATGCATCTGTTATGCATCTCACAGAAGATAACAATGAACTTGCGAAGCAGTATCAGCAGTTGCAGGAAATGGGCTTTACAGCTGCAAAGATCTTCTGCAACGGTCCGGTCAGCGCACCAGATGGAAAAGGGGAATTTTATTCCAGCCGCATTGAACGTGAAGTGGAAAAGGTACGGGTATGCCGTGAAGCTGTTGGAAATGATTTTGATTTTGTGCTGGAAGTGCATCGGGGCATGACACTGCCGGAAGCGGTTGCGTTCGGCCGTGCAGTAGAGCCTTACCGACCTATGATATTGGAGGATCCGGTTCCACCGGATAATGTAGATACCATGGCAGAAGTAGCATCCAAGGTGGGTGTTCCTATTGCTACAGGAGAGCGTTTTATTGACCTGCGCGAGTTCGAGGTGCTGATGTCACGCCACGCCTGCCAGTATGTCCGTCCGGATGTGTGTGCAGTAGGCGGTATCACTGCCAGCAAAAAAATCTGCGCACTGGCAGAAGCACATGATGTCCTTGTGATTCCTCATAATCCACTAGGACCGGTGTCCACAGCAGCTTGCCTGCAGATCTGTGCGTCCATTTCAAACCTTGGTATCCAGGAACTGCCTGGTTTCTGCTTAAATGGTGCAGAAGACAAGATGGTAAAAGAACCACTCCGCTTTGAGAACGGCTGTATGCTGATCCCGGAGGCACCTGGTATTGGCGTGGAGCTGGCAGACGATGCAGAAGAACTGTATCCGGCTAATGAACGGGGCAGCAACGCAGCCCGCCGTGCCTTTGATGGTTCTGTGAAAGACTGGTAATGTAAAATCGAATAGAAAACACAGTTTGACCACAATATTGTTACATTTATTCTCTATGATTAGCTGCGGTAAAGGAGAGTAAAGCGATGAAAAAAGAACTGATATTGACAGCAATTTTAGCAGCTGTGGCAGCAACTGGATGCAGCAGCAGCCAGGCACCTGTACAGAAGACCCAGACACAGGCAGAAACAACAGAAAAGGCACAGGAAGCAGCACCCAAAATGCCGCCTGAAGGTCAGAAAGGTGACAAAGGGGATAAGCCATTTTATGAAGGGATGGGAATGGCACAGACCCCAGACATTTCTGAACTTCTTACAGGAAGCATGGATCTGGCTGATTATAAAGATAAATGGGCCTATAATGAGGACTATGACTGTTACAGTCTGGAATACGTGGTCTACTGCGAAAATCCCGTTGACCCGGTAAAGGAATGCATGAATATTTATGTGCCTGCAGCATATATGAATGCAGATGGAACCATTAATGAGACGGGTGAGATAAACGGTTACACAGCCCAGAGCGCGCCTATTATCTACAAAAATGGTGTTGGCGGATATGCAGAGGCAAGGAGACACAGTCAGAGGACGGAAGCTATATTGGAAAATCCCCCGCAGGCCTGGTTGATCTAAAGGCAGGTGTGCGCTTTTTAAAGGCAAATGATAAGGTAATGGCAGGTGATGCTAATAAGATCATTTCCATTGGAACCAGCGCAGGAGGAGCAATCCGGTTACATCAGTGAGTGGCAAAATTTACTTTTGACACTCACATCATAAAATGCTGTTGTAGTCAAAAGGAATTTTGACCACAACAGCATTTTTTATGATGTAAATTGGATTATGATAGCATTTTTACGGACATTACTTTTTAGGCTGGTAGCGGATATCAGACACTGTATACACTGTGATAAATGCATGTGGGTCTTCACGGTTAATATAATTCATCAGTTTCTGGTATTCTGACTTATCTACAATGGTAATGATCTCATTGCGCTTTTCCATATGGTAGGCGCCGATGGATTCATAGATCGTAGCGCCGCTGTGCAGGTCATTAATGATAAATTGGCGCAGCTTTTCTTCTTTTTTGGTGATAATGCAGACCCGCCGTTTTACATTGTGGTTAAAGATAAAATGATCCAGGATGATGCCGTTAAAATAAGTTCCCAATACACTTAAAACAACCGTTTTTTTGTCATACACGAAAGCTGCTGAAAGGGCAACGCACATGCCGGATAAGGACATGGCCTTCCCAAGATCCATATGGAGATATTTGTTCATGATCTTGGCAACGATATCCAGACCACCGGAAGAAGCATTTCTGTTAAACAGGATGCTTAAACCGATACTGACGGTTAAAATATAGCATAAAACATCCAGTTCCTGACTGTCAGTTAAGGAGCCGGTGTGCGGGAAGATCCTTTCAAAAAGGGCCAGAAAAAGGGGAAGTACAATACTGGTGTATACGGTTTTAGCCCCGAATTCTTTTCCGCAGGTGAAAAATCCGATGATCAGTAAAAGTACATTTAAGATCATGGTGATGGCTGAAAGGGGCAGAGGTACAAAGTTAGATAAGATAATGCCAAGACCGGAGATACTGCTTACGGAAGTATGGCTTGGTAAAAGAAAAAAGTACACAGCTCCGGCTACGATGGCCATAGCGGCTGTAAGGATCAGCGTTTCTTTGATCAGTTCTGTAACATGTTTGTTTGAATGGTTCATGACACACCTCTGTGGGATTATAGTTGGTTACAGTTAAGCCAGGAACTGTAACTGTATCTGCAACATTCATTGTACTATATATCACCAAATATAACTATATAATAAAAATAAAAAGTTGACAAAAAATAAGCCTATTTCAAGGCTTTTCGGTACTTTTTTGCATTTCAATGTGTCAAATTTCCGCGTCATAAATAGTTGACAGATCTGTCATTCCATACTATACTAATAACACAATTGAGATTTGGGCGTGTTACTGGTAAAGCAGGCATTAACCGAAAGGGCATCGAAGAGATGTCCTTTTGGTTGATGCCTTTTTCATTTTCCAAATAAAACTACACTTCCCAGAAGCAACTGAAACGGATTGTTTTGGGTATGCTGATAGGAGCAGGTTTCTTTTCTGCACAGGTGAAATACGTAAAATGGAAAGACGTTTGCGCGTTTGCAGGAAGAATTTTCGGGAGATGTGAAAACTGTCAGAAAGACACACCTGAATACTCAGAAAAAAAGGAGAAAGAACATGAAAGACAAGATTTTTGGGGTGCTTCAGCGAGTAGGACGCAGCTTCATGCTTCCGATTGCGGTGCTTCCGGTTGCTGGCCTCCTGCTGGGGATTGGAAGTTCCTTCACTAATGAGACTACCATTGCAACCTATGGCTTACAGGGGATTTTTGGTAATGGAACCGTCCTGCATGCACTGCTTATGATCATGAGCAAGGCAGGAAACGTCATTTTTGATAATCTGCCGATCATCTTTGCGGTGGGTGTTGCCATTGGCATGGCGAAGGCGGAAAAAGAGGTTGCGGCACTTTCGGCTATGATTTCTTTTTTTGTGATGCATGCATCAATCAACGCAGTGCTTTTATTAGCAGGAAAAGTTTTAGCGGACGGAACAATTGCCTCGGATGTGCTTGAGGGAACCATTGCCAGTGTCTGCGGTATTCAGACCCTGCAGATGGGTGTATTTGGCGGTATTCTTGTGGGACTTGGTGTGGCAGCACTCCACAACCGGTTTTATAAGATTGAACTGCCAAACGCACTGTCATTTTTTGGCGGCTCCCGTTTTGTACCGATTATTTCTACCGTTACTTATGTTGGTATCGGTATTCTGATGTACTTTATCTGGCCGGCTGTCCAGAATGGCATTTTCGCGCTGGGCGGTCTGGTTACAGGAACCGGTTATTTCGGAACCCTGATTTTTGGTATCATTAAGCGTGCGCTGATCCCGTTCGGCCTGCATCATGTGTTCTATATGCCTTTCTGGCAGACTGCGGTAGGTGGCACCATGATGGTGGATGGAAATCTGATTCAGGGCGGCCAGAACATTTTCTTTGCGCAGCTGGCTTCGTCAGATGTGACGCATTTCAGCGCGGATGCTACCCGGTATTTTTCCGGTGAGTTTATTTTTATGATTTTTGGACTTCCGGGAGCGGCGCTGGCCATGTACCGGTGCGCGAAACCGGAAAAGAAAAAGGCAGCAGGAGGTCTGCTTTTAAGTGCGGCGCTGGCCTGCATGTTTACCGGAATTACAGAGCCAATTGAGTTCTCTTTCCTGTTTGTAGCACCAATGCTGTTTGCGGTTCAGGTGATCCTGGCCGGAAGTGCCTATATGGTTGCGCATATTTTGAACATTGCAGTGGGTCTTACATTTTCCGGTGGTCTTCTGGATCTGGTGATTTTCGGTGTGCTGCAGGGCAATGCGAAAACCAGCTGGCTTCGCATCATTCCGGCAGGAGTTGTGTATTTCCTTCTGTATTACGTTTTGTTCAGTTTTCTGATTAAAAAATTTGATTTGAAAACACCGGGACGTGAGGATGATGACGAGGAGACGAAGCTCTACACGAAGGCTGATGTGAATGCCCGCAGGACTGAAGCGAAAGAGGGAGAAAGCTGCAGTCAGGCAGAAAACAGTAAAGACAGCCGGAGTGCAGCCATTGCAATGGGTATGGGAGGAAGAAACAATATCACTTCCGTGGACTGCTGCGCGACACGACTCCGCTGCTCTATCGCAGACTCGTCGCTGGTTGATGAAAAGCTTTTAAAGTCGACTGGCGCGGTAGGCGTGATCGTAAAAGGGCAGGGAATCCAGATTATTTACGGACCGCAGGTGACTGTGATCAAATCCGAGCTGGAAGCTTATCTGGCAGAGGAACATGAGGAGGATACCGCAGAAGCTACAGATAGTGCAGAGAATATGGGCACCAAAGTGACTGCGGAAACCGAAGCATCTGTGAATCTGGCAGAGAGCAAGAACATCGCAGAAAACATCCACAAACTTTACTCTCCGTTCCAGGGCGTATTAAAGCCAATCACGGAGGCACCGGACGAGGCATTTGCCAGCAAAGCCATGGGAGACGGCTACCTGGTTATGCCGGAAGATGGAATCGTTGAGGCACCGGAAGATGGTGAAGTCATGTTTGTATTTCCGAGCAAACATGCGATTGGCCTGAAGGCGGCGGATGGGACGGAATATCTGCTCCATATCGGTGTAGATACTGTGAAACTGAATGGGGAAGGCTTCACGGTATTTGTAAGTGATGGACAGAAAATTAAGAAAGGCGAAAAGCTCATGGAATTTGACCCGGCCTATATCCGGGAACACGCAGTGAGCGATGCCTGCATCGTTATTTTTACAGGACTGACAGAGGGAGAAAGCTTAAGCTTAGAAGGAGAAAAGCAAGTGAAACGGCTAGAGCTGATTGGTCAGATAAGAAAGTAAGATAAAAATAAGATAAAAACTTAGGGAGTATTTATCATACGAAACAAAAAGTACTTTCTGCATCCTAAGGTTGTCGTGTATAATAACAGGACAGGCATAAGATGCAGGAGGTATTTTTTATGTATCGGGTAATCAAAGTATTGAACAATAACGGAATTCTGGTGCTGGATGATGCCAACGGTCAAGAGCAGATTCTTCTGGGAAACGGGGTCGGCTTCGGACATCGTATGGGAGAGCGAATGACAGAACTTCCGAAAGGCCGCCGTTATGAACTTGTGAGCGAAAAAACGCCGGCGCTGATCCGTGTAAACGGCATTGATCCGATTTATATCGAAGCAGCCGGAAAAATCATAGAGATGGCAGAAGCGGCGATGGGACCACTGCAGCATGATATTCTGATCCCAATGGCAGATCACATTGCTATGGCAGTAGCACGGGCCAGAGAGAAGAAAGAAATTCCCAATCCGTTTCAGCATGATATTGCAGCTTTATTTGGAGATGAGTATGAAGCGGCCAGAAAAGGATGCGAAATCTTAAAAAAAATGACGGGAACCATCCTTGGAGAGGATGAAGCCGGTTTCATTGCCCTGCATATCCACGCAGGACTGGCGCAGGAGAATCTGGCGGATTCCCTGGAAACAGCCCGTCTGGTAGGTGTCTGCATGACCATGATCGAGGAAGGAGCCGGAAAGAAGCTTCCTTATGGCTCTCTCGGTTACAACCGGCTGATGAGTCATGTCCGCTATATGCTGGCCCGGGCCGGAAAGGGAGAACGCACGGATCTTGATCTGGAAGCATACGCAAAAGCGCAGTTCCCATTCGAATACGCGCTGGCTGAGCAGATTTTGAAAAAACTGGAACAGGAGCTGCGCATGACGTTTGCGAAAGAAGAAACCGGATTTCTTGCGATTCATATCAGGCGGGTAACTGGTGGAGAATCTGCAACATAAATGCAAAAATATAAAATGATAAAATACAAAAACGGAAAAAGTTGCGGAAAACACTTTTCAAGTCCGTATATTTTTGCTATACTATCTCATCTTTGACAGTTGATTAGTTAAAAAAGTGACACAATCCCTGTAAATACAAGGGGTGTGGCACTTTTATCTGCATACACGAAATATAGTAATGTTTTATCTCCGCTTACTTTTTTTCTGAATTCCTTTCATTTTCCGTTTTGTTATGAATTGATAGTCCGTTCTGAATCCGCAGGTTTCATGGAGATCGTCAGTGATTTCCTGACGTTCATATACAGGCATGAAGCCCTGTTCTTCTACATCTGCAAATTTTATATCTTTTAAAGTGTGAAGTAATTGTTCTGTAGTATAAGTTCCTTTCAGAGAGCGGTTTAATAACCGAAAATGTAACAGAGCAAGAAAGCAGGTAAGGAAGTGAGCTTTAATCCGGTCTTCACGGTTTAAGTAAATGGGTCTGGCTTCAAAGTCTGTTTTCATAGTTCTGAAACAGTCTTCAATCTGCCATCTTCCTTCACTGACTTTTAAGATATCTGCAACGTCATCATTAAGCAGATCGGTACATACCGCATAAAGACCGTCATACATTTCTTCTTCTGCAATCTTATCCGTATCGAGATAATAGTGGATCTTAGCTTTTTCTCCTTCGTTGGTTACAGCTACCTTATTTACAAATCTTGCAGGATCATTTGGATTTTTACGCTGTTTTTTTAGAGAACCATTTGCAACCATTTTTTCTGCCCGACAGATCTGCTCCGCACGGATGGTTTTCTGGTAAGCAGCATATTTAGGGGAGTAGGTTATGATTAATCTTTGATCCAGTTTTTTTGTTGTAAATGGTTCGTCTTTATAATAAAGATGGTTCTTGTCATCATCTGTCAGTTTTGTGAGGTCAACAGGTTTATCATCTGAGAGACGTTTGAAGACAGTTTTCTTTAAAGCCCATGCCCGGTCTTCATCAGGCAGCTTTTTGATGGACTGAGTGACAATAAATGCCCTCTGTCCCATGTAATTAAGAACACGGTTATCCTCAGAAGCAAGTCCGGCGTCACTGCAATAGATAAACTTATCACAGCCGAATTGTTGGAGAATCTTTGTTTCTAAAGGTTTTAAGGATTTCTGTTCATTTTGGTTTTCAGGAAAGAGTGAGAAAGCCAAAGGTATTCCGTCACCATCTGTAAAGAGTCCCATTTGAATAATGGGATTCGGACGGTGCTCTTTGCTTTTTCCGTATTTTTTATCTCCATCTTCCTGTTCGATTTCAAAGTAGTAGTTTTTGTGCAATCATAGTAAAGGATTCGATCCATTCTGTCACCGAGGAAAAAACTGTTTTTATAAACTTCTGATTGAATAAAATCTATTTCAGAAGCAAGAACAGAAAGAGCTCGGTAAACATCATGAAGTTCATAAGTTGGAGTCTCAAGGAACTGTTTTGCTGCCCGGAAGGAAGAACTTTTGCTGGAAGGTTCCAGAACCCTTGTATAAATTAAATCAGATAAAATCGCATTAAGATCATACTCGAATTTATGTCGACTTTTGATTTTTCTGCAGACAGAATCAAGCTTAAGGCCATAGTAAATAGACTGAAGAAAAAGATATCCGCCAGAAAAAAGTTTCTGCTTATTATAGTCCATGAGTCTGTTGGAATGAAATGGGATCATAACAGTAGCATCCTCTTTTTCACTTTTATATTTCAGTGTTTCAAGACGAGCCTGTTCATTTGCCCATTCAACAACTCCGTCACGATCCGTGTGGAGCTGAGCTGATAATTCAGCTAATGTACCTAATTTTCGGATGGTTTTGGAAGTACTTTTCCCATTAGCATTTGTATAGGACTGAGTAATGTAAAAGGACTCGGAATTTTTTGATTTTGATGTTGTTATACGCACAATAGTCACCTCTGTCACTATTATACTGTATATCACTAAATATTACTATATAATAAAAATGAAAATTTGACAAAAAAATAAGCCTATTTCAATTCGCTGGATGCGCGCAGATGGCAGAATACCTATGTGAAGCGGGAAAAGATTATTGCAAAAGTATTGTTCCGATACTTCCCGAAGCCGGGTATGCTCAAATAGTGTTTTAAGTGCGTTAGAAGATCGCGGAACAAGGATTCAAAAATGAGAGAGTGGATACAGAGCAGGTTTTAAAAATCTGTTTTGTATCCGCTTTTTTAGTTTGGGCAGAAAAATCAATCTTTCTCATTCGGGAAAATGGATGGTTCTTCTGTCGGATGAGAGGTGGAGAAAATGTGTCTCTTTTTGAGGGTCACAAGTTCGATCAGGATCTGCGCAATCGCGAAGAGACCGATTCTGGGGTTTGTGTCGACATTGGCGAGCTCCTGATTATGATCGTTTGAGAAGAACGCAAACGAGCTCAGAGAGACGAGAGGGCTGTCCCGTTCACAGGTGAGAAGAATCGTTTTGATGCCTCGCTCGAAGGCCGTCTCCATGATGGACTGATAGTACTGGGGATCTCCGTGCGCGCTGACAATCAATAAAACCGAATCCCGGCTCATTTGTCCGATCAGACTGCCGAGAAGGCGTTGCCATTCGATCAGAATACAGCTGTAATCAAGGCTTGAGAGCACCGCATGCAGGTAACTTGCAATCAGAGAGCTCAGATTGGAACCGCAGATGTAGATTGTGCAGTCGCTGGTCAGAAGATTGGCGACTTCCTGAAGCGCATCGAGATCGAGCTGTTCGAGATTGTCACGAAAGAGCGCAAGAGAGTGTTCAATGATGTTATCGGAGAAGAGTGCAGAATTTTTCTGTTCCTTGAGCTGTTGGCGGAGCTGATATTTAAACTCATTGAAACCTTTGAATCCGAGCTTCTGGCAGAAGCGGACGATCGTTGCGCTTGAGGTATAGAGCTGATCGCTCATCTCCTCGAGGTTCATATAGAGGCACTGAGGAAAATGATTCTCAAACCAGTCGAGAATCTCGGACTCGGTCGGAGTCAGAAAGAGTGAGTGGGCCTGTTCAAAGATCGGAATCATGGGAATCTCCTTTCTGTTTGTAGTCGAGATTAGGCGTTTGCGAAACGCCAAAAGCCGCATAAATACAGCTTTTTTTCTTATTAAAAACAAAATATCTCCTCAAGGTTTATGGTAAAATAGAGTTGCGAGAAACTATCAACCAATCCACCTAAAGGAGATATATCTATATGATAACATATAAACAGCTCACTTTGGCAGAAATTTTTGAAGATTGCCAAAATAAATTCGACAACGACAAATATCGGTTTCTTTCTCTTCTCGATGAAGCCATTAACCTTGATGAAATTGTTCCTCTTTCTTTTGTTTCTCACTTCCACGCCAGTATCGGAAGACCTCGCAGGCACAAACTTTTTTCGATGTTTAAGGCTCTTCTGCTCCAGCGCATTTTTTCCATCCCAACGGACACGCTTCTGATTGTGTTTTTGAAGTACTCCCAGGAACTGCGTGATTTCTGTGGCTTTGATGTTGTTCCGGATGGCTCCAAATTCACACGGTTTAAACAGGATTTTTTATTGGACTTACAATCGATCCAGGCTCATCCAGATATCGTTGTCGGAAAAAAATCGGATTCTCCTGATGAAGACAAATCGCTTGCTGACTCTAAGGCACTGCTTCCAGTTTTGATTGATTTTTTCCAGAAGCATCCGCTTATACAGCCAAAAACTTTTCTTGGAGATGCTGCCTTTGACTCCATTGAAATCTACAAATCTTTTTTGAATGAAGTTGGATTTCAAAAGGCTTTTATCCCTCTGAAAACCAAGATTTCCATAGAAGGAATTGACTATACTGTCAACGAAAACGGCATTCCCTGCTGTCCTCATGATCCGTCACTTCCAATGAAACGAGAAGGAAGCAAATCCCATCTGCGAAGCAAACTCCCTACTATGAAATTTGTGTGTCCTAAGATGAAATGGGAGTACAATCCTGCTGACAAATCAAAGCGCCGCGTATGCCATTGTGACAATCCATGTACCTCTTCTTCCTGCGGGCGAATGATCTACATTTATCCGGAAAAGAACCTTCGTGCTTATCCAGGAGTTGAACGTGGCTCACAGGAATGGGAAGATACCTACAAGATCCGTGTAAATGTAGAAAAATCGATCAATCATTTCAAGGATAGTTTCTGCATTGCGAATCGTAAAACCCAGAATGAAAAAACACTTCACGCTGATTTGCTTTTTGCAGGAATCACCCAACTTGTTACTGTTCTCGTTGCTGATAAGATTCATCAACACCAATACATCCGAAGTCTGAAAACACTTATAGCCTAGGACTTACCACTTGTACAAAACGGATGTAGCTTATTTAAGTGCGCCTAAATATACATGATTCGCACAATTGAACTGCAAAATGTGAGGCAGTTATCTCATTCGGATAGATGTGGATAACTTTGGCTTAATTGCAAAATTGAGTTTCGCGATCACCTATGTAGTCGAGATAGCAGTTGATGATCGCGCAGATGATGTAGAAAATTGGCAGACGCGAAGTGAACTCTGCACCGTTGTTTTCTCTCTGGTCAGTGAAAAATCGATAGTTGATGTCAGCAAGGGAGGCGATGCTGTTGCTTGAGTACGGAGTGATTGCGAGGATCGGAATGTTGTTTGTGCTTGCAATTCGCGCAAGGCGCTCGGTCGGACCAAAATTTCCAGAGGTGCTGACGAGAATCAGCAGGGCTTTTCGGTTCAATGAGTACAGAAGATGCTCGCACATCCGCGCGGAGGCAGTTCGGTAGACATTCTGACGACCGATCGAGAAGAGCAGTTTCTCAAAGTAATCGCATGGGATCTCCGTGATTCCGGCGGGCGAAAAGATGTAGATTGGACAATCACTGTCAAAGAAGGCGAAGGTGCGCTCGAGGAGATCCTGAGAGATAAGGTGGGAGGTTCCGGAAATGTTGTTGAACATCGCGGAGATCATGACCTGACGTTCCATGGAGATCGAGGTCGGAAGTTTCTTGGACGCGGAATCGACACTTTCCTGATCCGGCTGCCTGGATGCATTTGTGCGGAGTGCGTACTTGAACTCGGCAAAGCCTGAGAAGCCGAGCTTTCGACAGAAGCGGAGCACGGTCGCCGGGGAGTAGGAAATCACCCTCGAAAATTCGTGGATGCTCATCTCGCAGGTCTCTGAACTGTGACCGTACACATACTGAAGAATTTTCAGTTCATTTTTGCTCAGACTCTGAATAATTTGATCGTTTAACTGAAGCGGAAACATGAAATCCTCCTTTTTCGGGATACTTTTGTGCATTTTTAAAAAACGTGGGAATCTTGCATAAATTCTGTCTTTTCTGTTTTTTATTTTATGGCAAAAACATCCTATTTGTCAATGAAAAAAATTACTATAAGAGTAATAAATAATAAAATATGAGACTTGAATCAGAACAAACAGAAACTATTTACATCTTATTGAGAAACGAGTATGATGATGTCAACAGAAACGAAGAAGGTATCTCAAGAGAGAGAAAGGAGTAGCAATGAAGAGTTATAATGTATGTATCGTAGGTGGAGGAAGCACTTATACACTGGGATTCTTAAAGTCCTTCGTAAGACTGAGAGAGGAATTCCCGTTAAAGAAACTGGTTCTGTTTGATATCGATGCAGAGCGTCAGGAGCCGATCGGAAAGTATGGTGAGATTCTGTTCAGAGAGCGTTTCCCGGAGCTTGACTTCTCCTACACGACCGACATCAAGGAAGCATACGAGGGAATGGATTTCGTATTCATGCAGATGAGAGCTGGCGGTCTTCCGATGCGTGCAAAAGATGAGCACATTCCGCTGTCCATGGGAATGATCGGACAGGAGACCTGTGGTGCCGGTGGAATGGCTTACGGCCTGCGTTCCTGCGTAGACATGATCAAGGCTGTTCATGACATTCGTAACTATGCTCCGGATGCATGGATCTTAAACTACTCCAACCCGGCAGCTATCGTAGCAGAGGCACTGCGCAGAGAGTTCCCGGATGATAAGAGAATCTTAAACATCTGCGATCAGCCGGAGAACGTAGTACGTTCCTGCAGCCGTCTGCTTGGATGCAACTGGGAGGATCTTGATCCGGTATACTTCGGTCTGAATCACTATGGTTGGTTCACCCACATCTATGATGCACATACCGGTGAGGACCTGCTTCCGAAGATCCGTGAGACGATCGCAAAGAACGGCTTCCTTCCGCAGGATGCAGAGCAGAGAGATCAGTCCTGGCTGGATACTTATGGAATGGTACAGACCATCATGTCTGACTTCCCGGATTACCTGCCGAACACCTATGACCAGTACTATCTGTATCCGGATTACAAGGTACAGCACCTTAATCCGAACTTCACCAGAGCAGATGAGGTTATGGCTGGACGTGAGAAGAGAGTCTTCAGCGAGTGTGCAGAAGTTATCAAGGAAGGTAAGTTAGGAGATCGTTTCCACGCTATCTCCGATGCACATGCAGAGATGATGATCAAGGTTGCAGAGGCAATCGCATACAACAAGAACAGCCGTCACATCCTGATCGTTGAGAACAACGGTGCAATCGCAAACATGCAGGACGATGCAATGGTTGAGGTTGTTTGTGAGCTGGGTATCAACGGACCGCGCCCGATGAGAGTCGGCAACATCCCGCAGTTCTATCTTGGTCTTCTTGTAAACCAGGTATCCAGCGAAAAGCTGATCGTAGATGCTTACTATGAGCACTCCTATGAGAAGGCTCTTCAGGCATTCACCCTGAACCGTCTGGTCGGCGATGCAAAGAAGGCTAGAAAGGTTCTGGATGCCCTGATTGAGGCAAACAAGGGAATGTGGCCGGAGTTAAAGTAATTGTTAAGTGCTTTGTAAGTTGCTCTTTTGAGTAAATATATGAGAAACATATGAGAAACATATGACATCATGGGGGCATCAGAGCAGACATCATTGAAGAGACCGAAGAAGCTGTAGGGACACAGAAATCTGGGAGAAAAGAGGGCTGTGTACACAACGTATAGAATATTAAATAATTATTAAGGCAAATGTAACACAACAGAGGGGAAGCAGAAAATATGTGAAAGGCGCCACAGTTTGGGAGCTGTGGCGTGGGAGGTTTAGTATGAACAAGAGCAAAGTCATGAACTTCTTCTCAGACCTTGGCCGAAGCCTGCTGATGCCGATTGCGGCATTGGCGGCTTGTGGTATTGTTCTGGGACTCAGTGCTGCACTGTTAAAGGCACAGGTACAGGCTGCTGTACCGGTATTGTCGGTAGGAATTCTTCACTTCATCATCACGACAATCAACAAGGTATCCGGCATTGTATTCACCCTGATCCCGGTTCTGTTTGCAATCTCGATTGCATTCGGACTTGCTAAGGAAGAGAAGGAAATTGCGGCGTTTGCGGGTTTCATCGGATATTATACATTCCTGGTGGCATCCGCCTGTATGATTAATTCTGGTTTTATGGATTTCAGTGCACTGAAAATATCCACGATTCTTGGCGTTGAGACGATGGATATGGGTGCAGTTGCCGGTATGATCACTGGTATCGTGACGGCAGCACTTCACAACAAGTATCACAAAGTAACATTCCCGGTAGCTGTATCGTTCTACGGTGGAAAACGTTTTGTGGCACTCGTTGTAATTCTGGCTATGACAGCTGTTGGACTTATTGCTCCGCTTGTATGGGCTCCGGTTTCCATGGGAATCGATGCACTCGGCGGTCTGATTTCCGCTGCAGGTCTGGCAGGAATATTCTGTTATGGATTCTTAGAGCGTCTGCTGATCCCGACCGGTCTGCATCACGTTCTGAATGGTATCTTCCGTACCACTGCAATCGGTGGTGTGTTCCAGGGTGTTGAGGGATGCTTAAATATTTTCCTTCAGTTCGTAGATAAGGTAGATCTGTCTGAGCTTCAGCCGTTCACAGTATTCCTTGGACAGGGCAAGATGCCGATGATGATGTTTGGTCTTCCGGGTGCAGCACTTGCAATCTATCGCACCGCACCGGCAGAGAAGAAGGCACGCGTAAAGGCGCTGATGATCGCAGGCGTTGCAGCCAGCGTAGTATCCGGAATCACCGAGCCGATGGAGTTCTCCTTCATGTTCGTAGCACCGGCACTGTTCGTCTTCCATGCAATCATGGGTGGTATTTCCTTCATGCTGATGGCAGCATTCAAGGTTATCGTTGGTAACACCGGTGGTGGTCTGATCGATTTCTTCATCTGGGGTGTTTTCCAGCCGGGTTCTCACTGGTACTGGATCGTGATTGTAGGACCGTTCTTCTTCATCATTTACTACCTGGTATTCAAGACTTATCTGACCAAGAAGAATCTGTCTATCGATGTTGCAGATGAGGATTCCGAGGAAGAGACCGAGACTGCTGGCACTGCATCGATTGGCAACAAACAGCTTGCACAGGCACTTGAGATCATCGAGGGTCTTGGTGGCAAGGACAACATCAAGGTAGTTAACAACTGCCTGACCAGACTGAGAGTAGACGTAAAGGATATGTCCGCAGTCGATGAGCCGAGACTGAAGAAAACTGGTGCAATGGGCTTCGTTCACTCAAGCGATGTTCACATTCAGGTTATTTACGGACCGAAGGTTGAGGAAATCGCTGCAAATGTGCGTGAGGCATTGAAGAAAGAGACAAAATCTGCACCGAAGCAGGCAGAGTTTTCTGCACCGATCACAGGAAATGTGATTCCGATGGAGCAGGTTCCGGACCCGGCATTCTCTCAGAAGATGATGGGTGATGGATTTGCAATTGAGCCGACAGAGGGCGTTGTTCAGTCTCCGGTAGACGGAATTGTAGAAGTAGTATTCCCGACCGGACATGCCGTTGGACTTCGTTCTGATGATGGTTCTGAGATTCTGATTCATCTTGGAATCGACACGGTAGAGCTGAACGGAAAAGGATTTGAGGTTTCTGTAAAGCAGGGCGACCGTGTAAAGAGTGGAGATGTTCTTGTAAAAGTAGATCTCGACTATGTGAAGAGTGCAGGTAAGAAGACCGTATCTCCGGTGATTTTCACAAGCGGAGAGAAGATTACACTTCTGAAGAAGGGCATGGTATCAAGGGGAGAAAAATCCGTGATCCGAATTGAGAAGGCGTAAATTAAGTACTAAAAGGTTAATGACAGTTTGAGGGTTGTATAATTTGAATTAGAAAGTGCCACAGAATGGTAAGGGAAATCCAGAAGTTCTGTGGCACTTTTTTGTATAATAGGAAATTGCGTCCTATTATACAAAAAATGCTCCGCGAGGATGCTTATTATAAGGCAGGGATTTCGCTTTTAAGATAAAAAGTTCCCCGTTTTGCCAGGGATCCATCTGGCAGAACGGGGAATTCTCATATTGAATAAAAAGTTACTGTTTTTTCTGCATAAGCAATCAAAAAGGACACCTTTTATTGTATAATTATGTTACCCACAAAACAACACGAAAGAAGGTGTCCTTAATGAAAAATTAGCATTAAAGAAGCTGCTAACTTATATGAAAAGTGTATATAAAATCCCGGAGAAAATCAAGGGGTTATCGGACAAAAGAAAAAGAAGATCGATCCCATTGTTTAATATCGTCATGCCGGCACTGCTCTTTCTGATGCTGCAATATGAGAGTTTTCATACAGTTTTTTCTGCGCCTGAAAGTATGGGAAAACGATTGAAAAACTGCATACATGGAAAGATACCTAAAATTGATGCGGTCCGTGACCTTCTTACCCAGATAGATCCAGATGAGATCCGTGAGATCCACGACCAGACGATCGATATCATAAAAAGCAACCGTGTATTTCGGGAAGGGACTATAGGTGGATATGTTGTAGCCGGTATCGATGGAGTGGAATTGTTCAACAGCACAAAAAAGTCCTGTTCGGACTGCCTTAGCCGGAAAAACCGTGCAGGTGAAACAGAATATTTCCACCGGAGCGTGGTCTGTATGACAGTAGGAAAAACGCCACATGTAATCCTGGGCCAGGAAATGTTAAAACCGAGGGACGGAGCGGAAAAAGATGAAGG
>UQTA01000052.1 GCA_900543885.1 uncultured Clostridium sp. | reverse complement strand
TGCTCTTGTATCTTCAAAACTTCCCTCAAAAGAAAATTCACCTTCGCGGCCCCAGCATCCCCGGTAGAAAAAAATAACAGAAGAAAAACCAGTCCGACGAAGAGACTGTGCAAGATCCAGATTTTTGCAGGGAATAATTTCCGCTGCTCCCCCAACTGCCGCTGTAGTGGAATGTCATTACGTGAAAGCCGGCCCGTCTGAATGCCTGTGCAAGATCAAGGTTCTGTTCGCATCCGGGGATACCATGGAGAAGGAGGATAGTAGGATGGGGCCCTTCGCCCCCTGCCGTATATAAAGTGGCAAGAAGTTTTCCATGTTTTCCGGGGATTATGATACCATTAAGATCGGGCCGGCTGCAACAGGCGCCGAAATGAGTCTCTTTCACATTCATATTTTTACAACACATATAAACGGTCCTTTCAATTTACAATTCGTTCGTAATGTTATATTTTATTTGTCATTCTTTATTTTCTGCTTCTGCAAGTTCTTTGTTTAAATCTCTCTTATACCAGTCTTTGCCGTACAGGAAACGGGAGACCAGCATAGAAGCAACTGTATCACCGCAGGAGTTGATCAGAGTACAGCCTGCATCAAACAGCTGGGTCATCATCATCAGTACTGGAAGAGCGATCACCGGGAAACCGAAAGAGGAGATAAGCATAGTCTCCATAGCAGCGCCGCCGCCTGGAACAGAAGATACAGCAACAGAAGCACATACTGCAATAGTCAGAGCAAATGCATAATCACCAATGCTTCTGAATGGATGACCAAACAGAGTGCAGCAAAGTACGATCTCATAGATGGTAGCGAGGCAGGCGCCATCCATATGGCAGGTAGCACCAACCGGTACAACAACAGAACTTACAACTCTTGGAACCCCTAACTTATCACAGGCGTCTAACTGCATAGGGAGAGCAGCAGCAGAGGAACGGGTACCAAGTGCAGTCAGTGCAGGTGTAAGGATCTCTTTAAAATAATGTTTTACGCCCCATGGACCAGCTGCGATAAAGGCATAAAGTCCAAGGAATACAAAGAAGTAAACAAATACAGTAGGATAGTAGATCAAAAGTCCGCGTCCATAGCTCTTTAACAGATCAGAACCATATGTACCGGTCAGATTTGCAAAATAAGCCATCAGACCTAAAGGAGCTGCTTTCATCAAAATAGCTACCATTTTGTAGAATACCAGTGACATGTTATTCAGCCAGTTGGCAATTTCACGTCCTTTTTCACCAAGGGAAGAAACGGTAACACCAAAGAATACAGTAAATACGATCAGGGCCAGAATATGTCCTCTGGAAATAACATCCGGGAAGTCACCAACGGTGAAAGTATTAACGATCTGATCGCCGATACTGGAAGCAGCTGCCTGTGCAGTAGTATCACCTGCGCCTAACTGAACGGAAGTATCAACACCGAAGATATTTAATACGATAAACATAAAACTTCCGGCGATTGCTGCAGTTATTACAAAGATAAGTAAAGTAAAACCTAACAGCTTTCCTACGCTTTTTGTATCACTGATGTTGGCAATGGAACTGGAAATTGAGAAGAAAAGCAGCGGAACCAGCAGCACAAACAGCAGGTTCAGCCAGATCTGGCCGATTGGATACAGAAATGACGCTTTTTCTCCCATTACCATTCCAATGATAGCGCCTAAGATAACAAAGGCAATAAGGATTAGTGGTTCACGGTAGGCAGATGCCTTTTTCTTTTTTTCACCCATAATTAATTCCCTCCTAGAATTTTATGTTACACACACTATAAGAGTTTTCAGACAATTTTTCAATCAACAATTACAGTAATTTAACTGTAATATTTTAAGGTTAAAGATAACAGAAAAGTTACAGTTCAGCCTTGCATCTTCTTGCCCGCTTATAGCGGACAAGAAGCTTTGGGCGTCTGCCTTATGAAGATTTAGCGCCAAAAGCACTTATGAAAACAAGTTTTCAACGTACTTTTAACCCTAAATCTTCGCAAGGCTGAAATGTAACACAGAAAATTCTGAAAGTCACAAAGACTCTTGACTTGAAGTTCGCTTCAAGCTGTATACTAAGGTATAAATACGTTACAGATTTTATATATAAATTGGAGGTAATTTTTTATGAGCAATGTTAAACCAGTACCGGGAACAAATGGTGATCAGTATGTACCTTATGATCAGAGAACAGGAGAAGAGTCTGTGGTATATTTTACCAGAGATCTGTCAGCGAAGATAAGATGAAGGATGCTGTGATCGATGCAGCGGCTGCTGTAGACGGTGTAGTGCCATTTGGACAGGTAAGAAAGATCCACTATACAAAATAAAAGACAGAAATAAAAAAATATGCTATGATAAATGCGGCTTACAACATTGCAGGAAAAAGTCAGAAGAAAGAAAAACGTTGCCGGTCATGCAGCGCATGAACAGTAACAGAAAACCGAAATGAGGCTGAAAAAATGGATTATCGTGCATTAGAAGAGCATATTAAAGATTCTGTTATGGAAGAGCAGGCGAAATTAGGTTTTCGCAAAGAAGTGATCCGGCTGTATTATCCGGTAGGCATGCTAAACAATCTGTTTGGCACTGCCTATGATGCCGAAGAAATGCAGCAGGCGCTTGCAGGATTTGCGGATTTTGCAAAGGAACGCCTGGGAGAAGTGACGATCACTCACAAAAAAGATCGTTTTTGCCTGCTTCTTCCGGAAGAAACAAGTGTTTATGTCCATGAACATAAAAAAGAAAATGAATTTATCCACCAGCTGGTGGATCTCATCGCTTCCCATGAAACAGATATGGAACAGGTGAAAAAGTTATTTAAACAGCAGCCTTTTCCAAGTGTGACAGAACAGACAAAAGGCGGAGAGTTTGATACAGTCATTCATTTTACACAAGGGGATGATAAGTATTACTACTGCTTTAAAGATGAAGGATTTCATATTACCTATCACCGCTTTTTGCCGGCAGATTATAAAGATTTAGGAGTGTAGATATATATCTGCACTCCTTTTTAGGTTGAGGATCTATCGGTTGTCTGAGAACGTGATTTGCATAGCCGGATACAGTCTTTTAACCATTTACAGCAGGATTCTTCTCTTAAAACAGCTCCGTGAAGAACCAGGTAATCGGCAAAGTCCTCCTCATTTTCCGGTGGCAGACTGGAAAACTTTCCCATATTTCCCTTTAAATGGTCCAGCTTGTTTTCATGCTGCTTTAACTGATCTGCTAACAGTGCCATACGCTTTTGGGATGATAAAGAACCTGAAAAGAAAAGCTGCAGGCGGAATTCATCCTTTGGTACAGGTTTTAAAGGATTTAAGCTTTCTTCCCATTTATAAAAATCGTCCCGTCCTTTTTCTGTAATAGAATACACTTTCTTTTCCAGAACATTTCCTGTGATCTCTACTTCATACTGTACCAGGCCGTCTTCAGAAAGACTTTTTAATTCCGGATAGATCTGGCTGTGCTTGGCGTTCCAGAATTCAAAAAGAGTGGTTTCAAATTCTTTTGACAGGTCATAGCCAGTCATATTTTTTCTGTTTAATAATCCCAAAATGGCATATTTTAAAGTTCCCATATCTGATCCCTTCATAAAATATAAATCAACGGTATTTTGCAGTTCATGCAGGATAAGTATAACATACAAATTCTTTCTGTGCCACAGAAAAATACATGTATTTAAAAACATGTAAATATTGACATGTTTGTTTAATGATGCTACTATAGAAAAAGACAAGAAATACGTTAAAGGCTAAAATGTACTCTCGGAATCTTTCATGCACCTGCTTTTGCGGCCGATTTTCCGCCAGTCGCACCCGAATTTTATCAACGTACGCACCGCGTACGCCTCAAAAATTTGGGCACAACTGACATAAAATCTTCTCGCAAAATCAAGTACAAAAAGATTCCGAGAGTACATTAAAACAGAAAGGATAAGAAATTTATGAAACGTACAAAAGCAGAGCAGATAAGGCGCTATTTTATTTTCTTAGTGGGTCTGTTTGTTAACTCACTGGGTGTCAGTCTTATAACCAAAGGAAATCTTGGAACTTCTCCGATATCCTCCATTCCTTATGTACTCAGTCTAAATTTTCCGTTTTCACTGGGAAATTTTACCATTGTGTTCAGTTTGCTTCTGATCTTTTTTCAGTTTTTGCTCCTGGGGAAGAATTTCAAGGCAGAGCATTTATTACAGATCCCTGTTTCCATGGCATTTGGTTATTTTATTGATGCATCCATGATCTTACTTGGCTTTGTACATCCGGCTTCTTATCCGGCAAAAGTGATCGGCTTGCTCCTTGGCATTGGTGTTTATATGGAAGTGCTGGCGGATGTGGTCATGCTTCCAGGAGAGTCTTTTGTAAGAGCGGTAGTATTCCGCATTCATTCTGAGTTTGGTTTTACCAAAGTCTGTTTTGATGTTTCCATGGCAGTGATCGCAGCTGTTTTGTCATTCCTGCTTTCCGGACATTTAGAGGGCGTGCGGGAAGGAACCATTGTAGCAGCTATTTTAGTTGGCTTTATTGCAAGAGGTATAGGGAAACGCCTTTCTTTCCTTCCTGTGCTTCTTTATGGAGATGATAAAAAGGAAGAAGAGAAAATTGAAGAAGAATTAAAAGACGTTGTTGAATAAAAAATGTATTATCATATGTAAAGGAGAAAAATATTATGACGCACAAATTCCCACATCTTTGCAGTCCGATCACCATTGCAGGACGTACTTTTTCTAACCGTATGTTTTCTGCGCCTATGGGAGGAACGGATATTAGTAATGACGGCTGTATTGGACCAAAATCTACTGCTTTTTATGAACTTCGGGCAAAAGGCGGCGCTGCGGCTGTAACTGTCAGCGAATGTATGGTACATCCGGAAACAGATGGATCTCATGCATATCATCTGGATACCACAATTTTAAATTCACTGGCAGCAGCTACCTATACAGCAGATGCCATTTCCCGTCATGGGGCAGCAGCCAGCCTGGAGCTGTCTCATTCGGGTATGTATGCAGGAACTTATATGACTGATAAGTCCAGACAGCATGAAATGTGCCAGTGGGGCGCGTCTGATACAGTACGTGCAGATGGGGTAAAGGTAAAAGCCTTAAGCAAAGAACAGATCAAAGATATTGTTGCTTCTTATGGAAAAGTAGCCGGACTGGCTAAAAGAGCCGGTTTTGAGATGATCATGATCCATGGAGGTCATGGATGGCTGATCAACCAGTTTTTATCCCCTTATTTTAACCACAGGACCGATGAATATGGCGGTTCTCTGGAAAACCGCTGCCGTCTGGCAACTGAGATCTTAGATGCAGTCCGTGAAGCAGTAGGACCAGCATTTCCCATTGAGTTTCGTATGAGTGGCTCTGAGCTGTTTGAGGGTGGATATGACCTGGAAGAGGGAGTTCGCATCGCCATGCAGCTGGAGTCAAAGATCGACCTGCTCCATGTATCTGCAGGTACTTACCAGAGAGGATTCGGTGATACACATCCTTCCATGTTTAAGGAACACGGATGTAATGTATATCTGGCAGCTGAGATCAAAAAGCATGTATCCATTCCTGTTGCCACACTGGGTGGTTTAAATGACCCGGCACAGATGGAAGAGATCATTGCTTCCGGCAAGGCGGATGTGGTTTATATGGCCCGTGCTCTTCTGGCGGATCCTTTCCTCCCGAGAAAAGTCATGGAAAACAGAGATGAGGATATTGTCCGCTGCCTGCGCTGCTTTACCTGTATGGCAGAACGTGCAGCCACTTCTACCAGAAGATGTACGGTAAATCCGTTGATCGGAAGAGAGATGGAAGGGGATGAGGTACAGCCTGCACCTGTGAAGAAGAAAGTTCTGGTAGCAGGAGGTGGTCCTGGCGGTCTGTATGCAGCCTGGACTGCAGCCAGAAGAGGCCATCAGGTGATCTTATGTGAAAAAGAAGAGGAACTGGGCGGTATTTTAAAAAGTGAGATTGCCATTCCATTTAAGAAAGAAATGTACCAGCTGACAGAAACGTATGCCCGTTTTGCAAGACAGAGCGGTGTTGAGATCCGTTTAGGCTGTGAGGTGACTCCTGAATATGTGGAAAAAGAAGCTCCGGATGCACTGATCATTGCAGTGGGTTCCAGACCGTTAGTTCCGCCAATTCCTGGCATTAAGGGTGAAAATGTGATCATTGTTAATGACCTTTATAAAAATCAGGACCGTGTAGCTGAAAAAGTAGCTGTTATGGGCGGCGGACTGGCTGGCTGTGAATGTGCGATCCATTTAGGTATGGAAGGAAAAGAAGTACATCTGATTGAAATGCGGGATGAACTGGCTGTAGATGCCAATGTACGTCATCGTCCGCTGCTGTTAAAAGAAATTGAAAAGTATGTTCAGGTTCATACTGGATGTAAGGTAGAAGAAGTAACTAAAGAGGGCGTCCGCTGCAAAGATAAAGAAGGAAAAGAACAGATGATAGGCAGCGAAACTGTGATCTGTGCTTTAGGTCAGAGAGGGCGTACAGATGTAGTTGAAACGCTGAGAAACAGTGCACCATTTGTTCGCGTGATCGGAGATGCAAGAAAAGTTTCTACTATTACAAATGCAGTTTATCAGGGATATCATGCAGCACTGGATATCTAAGAGACTTATTGCATAAAATTTAATATTTTTGGTAAAAATACTCTCAGTCATTACAGGAAATTGTCTGGTTGTTACTGTTCATGCGTTGCAACATCTGGTTACACAGTAACAATTACACCTGTGGCTGGGAGTATTGACATTTGATGGGAAAGGGTATAATATCAATACAGGTAATGTAGTATTCAATACTATATAATAAAGTAATCTTTAGCAAGAAAAATGGTAATAGTAAAAATGTCAGTATCAGTGAAAATTGATCACTGAACGGGAAAGGCGGGTTATTAACGATGAATAAGAAAGCTTTACGGGTGGGAGCTGTATCTGCAGTAGCAGCAGGTATTGGAGCTGCAGCGGTAGCGGCAGGAAAGCGCCGCAGCAAAAAGCAGGAGGCAAACAGCGATTACCGAAACACAGAGCTTGGAAAGTTTGCGAAAAACAGCAAGGGAATCTATTATACCAATGGCAACTATGAGGCATTTGCAAGACCGGAAAAACCAGAAGGTATTGAAGAAAAAAGTGCTTATTTAGTAGGAAGCGGTCTGGCAGCACTGGCAGCAGCCTGCTTTTTAGTAAGGGATGCCCAGATGCCTGGAAAAAATATCCATATCTTAGAGGCAATGGACGTTGCCGGCGGCGCATGTGATGGTATTGATGATCCAACCAGAGGTTATGTTATGCGCGGCGGCCGTGAGATGGAAGATCATTTTGAGTGCTTATGGGATCTGTTCCGCAGTATCCCTTCTCTGGAAGTGCCAAACGCATCTGTATTGGATGAATATTACTGGTTAAATAAACATGATCCAAACTATTCTTTGTGCCGTGCTACAGAGAACCGCGGGGAAGATGCCCATACAGACGGTAAGTTCCGTTTAAGCCAGAAGGGCAGTATGGAGATCATGAAGCTGTTCTTTACAAGAGATGAAGATTTGTATGACAAGTCCATTGAGGATTTCTTTGATGAAGAAGTATTTAACTCTGACTTCTGGCTGTATTGGCGTACAATGTTTGCTTTTGAGAACTGGCACAGTGCTCTGGAGATGAAGCGTTATTTCCAGCGTTTTATCCATCATATTGGCGGACTGCCTGATTTCTCTGCTTTAAAATTTACACGTTACAATCAGTACGAGTCCTTGATCCTTCCAATGCAGAAATATCTGGAAGAAGCAGGTGTGCAGATCCAGTTTGGTACCAGCGTCACCAATGTCCGCTTTGACATTGAGGGAGAAAAGAAAACGGCAAAAGCCATTGAATATGTAAAAGACGACGCTAAAGGCGAGATAGCACTGACTGAAAAAGACCTGGTATTTATTACAAACGGAAGCTGTACTGAAGGAACAATCTACGGTGATCAGGATCATGCTCCTGTAGGGAACGCAGAAGTTCGTACCAGCGGCTGCTGGAGCCTGTGGAAGAACATTGCGGCTCAGGATGAGTCTTTTGGACATCCGGAGAAGTTCTGCTCTGATATTGCAAAGACCAACTGGGAATCTGCAACTGTAACAACCTCTGATGAGAAGATCATTTCTTATATCCAGAAGATCTGCAAGAGGGATCCAAGAACCGGCAAAGTTGTTACAGGAGGCATCGTCAGCTGTAAAGATTCCAGCTGGCTGTTAAGCTGGACCATCAACCGTCAGGGACAGTTTAAAGCACAGAAGAAGGATGAGATCTGTGTATGGGTATATAGTTTGTTTACAGATGTTCCAGGCGATTATATCAAGAAACCGATGAAAGAGTGTAATGGTAAGGAAATCACAGCAGAGTGGCTGTATCATCTGGGAGTTCCTGTGGATGAGATCGATGATCTGGCTGCAAACCATGCAAATTGTACCCCGACTATGATGCCATACATCACTGCATTCTTTATGCCAAGATGTGCAGGAGACAGACCGGATGTTATCCCGGATGGCTGCGTAAATGCCGCATTCTTAGGACAGTTTGCCGAAACTCCAAGAGATACCATTTTCACAACGGAGTATTCCGTTCGTACTGCCATGGAGGCAGTATACGGACTTTGCGGTGTGGACCGTGGTGTTCCGGAAGTCTGGGGAAGTGTATACGATGTGAGAGACTTGTTAGACAGTACTGTGAAATTAATGGATGGAAAATCTCCGCTGGAGATGAAACTGCCTCTGCCGTTAGAGCTGTTAAAGAAGCCGCTGCTTAGAAAAATTGATAAGACAGTAGTGGGAAAACTGTTAAGAGACCACAACGTGATCAAAGACTGGATGTTATAATTATAAAAGCAAAAAATGAGCAGCATATATTAAAGAAGACCCGCCAACCGGCGGGTCTTTGTATATGATAAATATTCTTTGATTTTTATGCAATGGCATTTGACAGCGGCTTTTCAATGCGTCGTCTCCACTGCTTCACCATTTGACCAACTACCAGAGCGTTGATCAGCGTTCCTTCCCTCACTCCGTTTAATTTATGGAAGCAGATCAAAGCCAGGATCATTGCCAGAATAGTGAGAGTGCTGTCAAAACCTACTTTTACATTTCCAAAGACCCATCCGGTCTTTTTAGCAAGGGCGCGGACAAAAGCTTCTGCCGGCAGCATGATCACATCAGCTATGACTTCAAAGCTGATACCTAAAGACATGATCACACATCCGATGACCAGATAAACAAAGGAAGCACCCCATGGGCCGCCAAAGCGGGTAGGAATGATCGCCATGGCCTTGTCAATACAGAAGCTGAAAAAGAAAGTGATCGGGATCTGTAAAGCCTGTTCCATACTGAATCGTTTTCTTAAGATTGCCTCACAGGTCAAAAATATCATGTTAAATAAAAAAGTAAAAAATCCCATAGATACAGGTGTTACAAGACTGATCACGAAAGGAAGTCCGGAAACCGGTGAAGTACCAAGTCCGGCACGGGTAATAAAAGCGATCCCTGTTGCACATAAAATAACCCCGGCCAGAAAAAGGCAATAACGTTTACAGATTGATTGAAATGACATACTAAATTCTCCTGTTCTTTCACACATATTTTATTTTCCCCAGATCATGCAGGCAGAATTCCCCAGTAAAATGAACCTGCATGACACTATATACAAAATATTTCAGGCATACAAAAATATTTTGTATATAGTGTAAAACAAAATCAGAAAAAATTCAATACTTATTCAGGATTTATTGATAAAAAATTGACTTTCCACTCATTTGCTGATACCCTTATAGGAGCAATTGAAAAAGCTGTTTTAAACAGCAGAAATGGAGAAGATATGAATATACAACAAAATGATGACAGACTGACCAGACTTCCTGTGGTAATGTTTCTGGCTGGTATCTGCTGTTTTTTATGGGGAAGTGCTACCCCGGCTATTAAAACTGGATATCAGCTGTTCCAGATCCAGTCATCAGATGCCATGTCGATCCTTTTATTTGCGGGAATACGCTTCTTATTAGCAGGTTTTCTGGTTATACTGTTTCACAGTATCCAGGAACATCACTGGGTCATGCCGCAGCCCGGTTCTGCCAGAGCTATTGCAGAACTTAGTCTGACCCAAACGATCCTTCAGTATTATTTCTTCTATACAGGACTGGCACATGCCAGCGGTGTACATGGAGCGATCATTACAGGCGGAAATGTTTTCATTTCTATCTTAGTAGCAAGCCTTATTTTCCGCTATGAAAAGCTTACAGCCAGAAAAATGATCGGCTGTGCCCTTGGATTTGCAGGTATTGTTATCATGAATCTGTCCGGCCAGGAAGGAAATCTCTTTAAAGTATCTTTGCTGGGGGAAGGCTTTGTATTATTTGCCCAGGTATTCTATGCGTTTTCCAGCGCATTGCTAAAAAAGCATGGAAACAAATATGATGTGGTTACATTAAGCGGATATCAGTTTATGTTAGGCGGTCTGATCCTGATCCTTATGGGGCTGGCAGGCGGCGGAAGAGTACATGGCGGCAGCAATGCGGCGGCATACATATTACTGCTGTATATGGCATTTATTTCTGCTGTGGCCTATACACTTTGGGGGATACTGCTGAAATACAATCCAGTCAGCCGGGTAACAGTATTTGGGTTTATGAACCCCATGTTTGGTGTACTTTTATCCGCTCTGGTACTTGGCGAGACAGACCAGGCATTTTCCTTCAACAGCCTGGTGGCGCTGATTTTGGTATGCCTTGGCATTTATGTAGTAAACAGCGTAAAAACATTTATTAAAAAGTAAAAAAGAGGTTCATGGAACGCATAAACTGTAACCAATAACAAAAAGATAAGTTCGTTCTATCCTTGACAACAACTGCTATAAGTGTTATACATAATATAGAACAAAGGCGATTATGCGAAAACTTTCAAACACAGATTCGCAAAAAACTTTACGGTAATGTGTAACCAAAAGAAAGGATGAGAACGATGTCACAACAGAAGAGAGATTACTACGAAGTTCTTGGAATAGATAAAACTGCAGACCCGGCAACTATTAAAAAAGCCTATCGAAAACTGGCAAAGAAATATCATCCCGACAGCAATGTAGGAAATGCTGCAGCGGCAGAAAAATTTAAGGAAGTAAATGAAGCTTATGATATTTTAAGCAATCCTGAGAAAAAGAAATTATATGACCAGTTTGGTCATGCAGCCTTTGACGGAACCGGAGCAGGTGCGTATGATGCAAATGGCGGTTTTAATACAAATGGCAATTTTAACGGCGGCTTCGGCGGTTTCTCCAATGGTGCTTTTCATGGATTTGGAGGTTCAGGAACCCATACCTACCATTTTGAAGGCGGAGAAGGAGACGATATTTTCGGAGATATTTTCGGAAATATGTTTGGCAAAGGCAAAAAGAGCCGTTTTAGCGGAAGTTTCCATCAGGGCGGCAGTGGTTTTAATAGCTATTCTGGTGGTTTTGGCGCAGATGCTGCCAATGAAAAAGGCAGTGATGCCCAGGCAGAGATCAACATAAGCTTTGATGATGCAGCCTTCGGCGCTGACCGTGTGATCACACTTTCAGGTGCAGATGGCAGCCGTCAGAACCTTCAGGTCCACATTCCTGCAGGTATCGGCGAGGGACAGAGCATCCGCTTAAAAGGCAAGGGAAATCCTGGTTTGGGAAGCGGTGAAGCAGGAGATCTGCTGATCAAAGTCCATGTAGGAACGCGTCAGGGATATGAACGGAAAGGCATGGATGTATACACAAATATAGAAGTACCTTTTACAACCGCTGTTTTAGGCGGAGAGATCATTGTTCCTACTTTGTATGGCAATGTTTCCTGTAAGCTTAAAGCGGGAACCAGGTGCGGATCAAAAATCCGTCTTGCAGGCAGAGGTATTGTTTCCATGAAGGATCCAAAGACAAAAGGTGATCAGTATGTAACCATCCAGATCACAGTTCCTCAGAATTTAACAGAAGAGGCAAAGCAAAAATTACAAGAATTTGCAGCTGCCTGTAAAAAAGACAGCTTCAACAGCAGACACGCTGCCTGATCAACAGTACACTAAACAGAACACCTATAAAATGACAGAGAGGTACCTTATGAAACAGAACCAGAGACCAGAAAGAATTTTCACCCCGAAAGCCAGAGTAAAAATACCTTTCCGGTACCGGTTCTTTTTTTGTGTTTCAACGATTTTACTGGTGCTTATGCTGATATTGAATACAGCTGCTTTTGCTTTTAGGGAAACCATTGATCTGTATCTTTCCGGCAGCCGGACGAATGTATCAGAAGAAGCAAAAATGGCAGCAGCAGATGACAGCCGGCGTCTTGCAGAACAGATTGAGGCAGAAGGAGCAGTATTATTAAAAAACGAGGATCATACACTGCCTTTATCGGAAGACATTACCCGTGTTAATGTATTTGGCTGGGCATCTGTTCAGTGGTTAGGAAGTGGTTCAGGATCAGGAAGAGTGGAAAAAGTTGAGCTGGATTTTTTGTCTGCTTTAAAAGAGTCAGGCATCTCTTATAATGAAGAGCTGACGAAAATGTATGAAGATTTTCAGCCCCGGCGTTCTAAAACAACCACTCTTGAGAGCTGGCCGGAAGAAACCTGCCGTCTTTATGAACCAGATATCAGTGATCGGGAATATTATACGGAAGAAATGCTAAAAAATGCCAGAGACTATTCGGATACTGCGATTATGGTGGTGGGACGGCTTTCCGGCGAAAGCAGTGACTGCACTCAGGTCCAGTACAAGAAAAATAAGAAAAATGGTCAGCTTCTGGTGGACAAACGCCGGACTTACTTAGATCTATCTTCAGAAGAAGAGGGACTTTTAAAATATCTGGGAGAAACTTATAAAAATGTGATCGTGGTATTAAATACAGGAAATGTAATGGCTTTAGGGTCCATTGACCTGACTCCTGGGATCGGTGCCTGTGTAATGGCAGGAATGACGGGGGAGTATTCAGCAGAAGCACTTCCGGATCTTTTATGGGGGAAAACAAACCCTTCCGGCCGTACGGCAGATACATGGGCTTATAGTTTTGTTACAGCAGCCAGCTATGCCAATGCAGCAGCCAAGGGAGTAGGAGCTTATGAAAACGGAGAAGGACTGTATCCTTTTGACGGTACAAAAAGCGGCAACCTGGGAGAATCCTTTAAATATGATCAGGTATCTTATGTAGACTACGCAGAAGGCATTTACATTGGCTATAAATGGTATGAAACTGCAGATGCAGAAAACTATTGGGAGAAATACCGCAATCTCCATGGAAAAGGCTATGATGCAGTGGTACAGTATCCTTTTGGCTATGGTTTATCTTACACGGATTTTGACTGGAAAGTAGTAAATGCTCCGAATAAGAAAGAAAAACTGACAGCGGACAGCCAGATAGAAATAACGGTTCAGGTGACAAATACAGGGCAGGTGCCGGGAAAAGATGTAGTTCAGCTGTATTATACTCCCCCATATGAACCAGGTGGTATTGAAAAATCGGCGGTGGTGCTGGCAGATTATGGAAAGACAAAGGAACTGGCACCGGGAGAAAGTGAAGAGATCACTTTGGCTGTAAAGGCAGAAGATATGGCATCTTATGACTACAATGACAGCAACCATAATGGTTTTATCGGATATGAGCTGGATCCGGGAATTTATGGATTTTCCATTCGCAAAAATGCCCATGAAACAGCAGATATACCTGGCGCAGAAGTAAGTCTTACCTTAAAGGAAAATGTCCAGTATCCAACAGATCCTTATACCGGTGCGGTCGTTTCCAACAAAATGACAGGAAAAAACGCTATAGACGGCGTAGGGATAGACGGCACAGACAGCGGACAGGATATTAATTACATGACCCGCAGCAATTTTGATGCTACATTTCCAAAAGAGGCTGTAAAAAGCCGTATACTTCCTAAAAGAGCGGCAGCTTTTAATCTGTACACACAGGAACAGGCAGATGCCTTTGGAAAGACCGGAGGGGATAACACTCCACTGATCTTCGATGATCAAAAGGGTCTTCTTATTGAAAAGAATGGAATGGTCACAAAACTGGGGTATGAACTGGGAGCTGATTATGAAGATCCTAAATGGGAAGAGGTTTTAAATCAGTTAACTGAAAAAGAGACAGAAGCGCTGTTTCTTCATGGTTATGTAAAAACAGAGAAACTGGAAAGCATCGGTAAACCTTTGGCACGAGAGGCAGACGGGCCGGCTCAGATCGGCAGTTTTAATCAGAATCCAACAGGTACCGGTTTTCCCAATGCAGGCATAATGGCTCAGTCCTGGAATACCGGTCTGTCCCGTGATATGGGCCGGGCTGTGGCAAAAGAGGCTGGGCAGTTTGGTTACAGCGGCTGGTATGCGCCTGCAGTAAATCTGCACAGAAGTCCTTTTAATGGGCGCAATTATGAATATTATTCCGAAGACAGCCTGCTTTCCGGAAAAATGTGCGGGGCGGCAGTGGACGGAAGTATGAATATGGGGATTTACTGTTATGTAAAACATCTGATCTGCAATGATCAGGAATCCGGTATTTACAGAGATGGTGTCTATACCTGGATGACGGAACAGACACTTCGTGAAACCTATTTAAAGCCTTTCCAGATGATCATACAGGAAAATGGAACCACAGGGCTTATGTCTGCTTATAACCGTCTGGGTGCTGTTTGGGCCGGCGGCAGCAGAGGACTTCTGACTGGTATATTAAGGGATGAATGGGGCTTTAAAGGGGCAGTTATCACTGATTATTCAGATCACCACAGATATATGAACGGAGATCAGGCTCTTGCTGCAGGCGGAACTTTGTGGATGGATGGCTTTATGAATGACGGTAGTTTTGCCTTTGAAAATGAGAAAAATAAAGAGGCATATGACAGAGCGATGCGTAAGGCAGCCAAGGATAGTATTTATATGTATTTAAATGCCAGAGTGCGAAATCAGGCTTATGCAGAAGAAACAGGAGACAGAAGTGTGTTAAAGCCTGAGATCAAAGCTGCGTTTCCTCTGTGGGAAGCAGGGCTTGCGGCAGCAGATGTGCTGGTGCTTGGAATGTTTGTAATAGCAGTAAGAAAATACAGAAAAAAGAAAAAAGAGAATATGTAGGATATCCAAACAAGATATAAAAAAATCCCGGCAAAGAAGAGAAGACCAATGCCGGGATTTTTTGTGTACCATGGGCTGTAAGAGGATTACAAAGTATATTCCTTATCGTAGATAATATCTGGAAGAGATTCTGCATCAGAAGAAGTAACTTTTCCTGTAGATTTTTTATCATCATCAATGAAATAGATGGAACCGCCGGAGATCTTAAAGGTCCAGGCGCCATTTACTTTATAATTTTTGCTGGAAGACTGGATATTGCCGGATTCATTGACCAGATACAGTTTATTATTTACATAAAATACCTGATAGTCAGAGCCGCTGTCTGCTTTTACAAGACGTCCCTGATAATACAGATAATCGTCTTTCGAGCCATTGCAGCCGCAGCCTTTATCGGAGCCGGACTCACTGAAATAATAAGAAGCATTTTCACCGTCTACGCTTAAATTTGTCCGTTTGCCGGTAATCATTTTTCCATCAGAATCACTTTCACCAAAATATCCGGTAAAATCTTTTCCAGAAGAAGTTACAATGTGGATCAGTCCGGTCTGACGTACACCGTAAGCATTAAAAAAATAAGAATTTCCATCTACTTTGGTAGTTGCTTTGCTCATATTGGATGCATTATTATTTAGATACGCAACGGTACCATTGCTGTCAAAATAATACCAGTTGGATTCGCCTTCATCTGGTACTTCATCACTGTTGCTGTCTGCCGTGATCTCATCTTTGTCGTCAGAATCACTGGGATGTGTAGAAAGTTCCAGCCATTTATTTTTTGCCATGATGCCTTCGTCATCGCCGCCCAGATATACGAATTTGCTGATCCCTGTGGAATCACCGGACTCTGCGCTGCTCTTTACAGCAACCCAGCCGGTCATCATAACGCCGTCGTCGTTGAAGTAGTATTTATTATCCCCAATGGTCTCAGCAGAGTAGGAATCATTTTTAGAACGTTTTGCCTTTCCGTTTGTCTGAAAATAGAACCATTTTGCAGTGTCGGAAGCAGAAGTACGGACTTCAGAAATAGTACCGTCATCTGGCTTATTATCCTCATCATAATCCAGGCACAGCCAACCGGTCTTTGCATAGCCGTTTTCACCCAGATAATAAATATCATCATTATCAAAATACCAGCCGGTACGCATTTTTCCGTCGCTGTCAAAAGCGTATTTTTTATCACTGATCGTGCTCCATTTATCTTTGACCAGTTTGCCCTTGGCATCTACATAATACCAGCCGGCTTTTTTCTGGGAAGTATCTTCGGATAACTGGATCCAGGAGTTTTTTGCCATAACGCCGTCAGCATTAACATAGTATGTATCATCGATCCACTGGTTTGTGGCAATGACGCCGGTACTGTCCAGATAATAAGAGTTGTCACCGGAGGTCTTCCAGGTGTTATAGGCATAATTCCCAGAAGATTCCAGATATTTCCATACTCCGTCTTCGCTGATCCAGCCGGCAGTGGCAGCCTGTGCACAAAGGGCTGTGCCGGTACTTAAAGCCAGAACAGCGCCTAAAGCCAGGAAGAGTTTTTTATAATTTTTTATCATGTGTTTTCCCCTTTCATGTGGATGTATTTGGTTTATTTAACTGTTGGATGTGCATTTGCTCAATCGTAAAAACATTCATGATCTGTTCATTTTTCTGCGAAAAATGGCTACTATATTGTACAGTATAACATCCCCGCCACCATCACACAAGAATGTTCACAAAATTGTCAGAAAGTCAGTTACAGTTTTGTTGCCCGCTGCAGGCAGGTCAAAAGATGCAAGACGGAACTATTGTCAGTGGGAGAAGAATCGTTTATAATAATCTGGTGTTTTTATAAATAGGATTTTGGAAGCATATCTTTACAACAGGAGGAAGCAGGTATGGAACGGGGACCTGTAAGGGTTGCAGTTATGGCAGATACACATGGAGTGCTGCGGCCTGATGTAGAAAAAATATTGGAGACCTGTGACGTGATCGTACATGCAGGTGATTTTGACACGCAGATGCTTTATATGAAATTAAGCGGCAGACAGCCCCTTTATGCAGTCCGGGGAAATAATGACCGAGGCTGGTCCGGCGGACTTGCCGGGATCAAACGCTTTGAGATCGGTGGTGTGAAAATGGTCATGGCACATCAGAGAACCGATATTCCTGTGGCATTGGGGGATGCCCAGGTAGTGATCTTTGGTCATTCCCATATGTATCAGCAGCAGGAGATTGCCGGAAGATTATGGCTGAATCCGGGAAGCTGCGGTTATAAAAGAAACACACTTCCTCTTTCCATGGCTGTTATGACCATAGAAGACGGAAAATATACAGTAGAGACGATCTGGCTGGAAAAAGGCTATGGTACTCCAAAAGCAGCGATCGACCAGATTGAAAAAGCAAAAGTAAGCAAATATGAGAAAAAACAGAAGCGTTACCAGCAAAAACAGCTGAGCGATGCAAATAACGCAAAAGAAAAAGAACTTCTGTTTACGATAGCAAAAGTTCTTCGTTTCAAAAAATCCGGTGAATCCAGACTGTGGATCATTAAAAATGTAGGAAATGATCCAGAGCTGACAGCAAAAATCTACGATACCTGTGATCCACTGTCAGATACAGATGCAAGGAGTATACGTGAGAGACTGCGTGATCTGTAGTGGAAATTGTACAAAAGGGACAGCAGCAAAATCATTGCCCATCAGTTGCGGGCATTGATTTTACAGCAGTCCCTTTTATATTATGATACCAGGGTCAAAAGGTTAGAAATCCGATGCAAGCTTGCTTGCAAGAGGATTTTTGACCTTGGGACCCCAACATCATATTATCTCTTCATCTTTAATTTTTCTTCTTCGATCGTGACCCGTGATTCTTCCAGGGTAGCACCTAAAACCTTCATCAGAACATCTTTCTCCATAGTAGGAGCGTAGTAGAAGCCCTGCTGATATGCGCATGCATAATGGTTTAATGCCTTGATCTGGTTTTCTGTTTCTACACCTTCTGCGATGATGCGCAGATCAAGATCCCTTGCAATCTGGATCAGTCCGCCTGCAATGCAGGCAGAGGCAGGATTGTTTTCCAACTGCCATACAAACATACGTTCTAATTTAACGGTGTTAATAGGCAGATCTAACACACTGGTTATAGGCGCACAGCCGGAGCCAAAGTGATTTAATACCAGTTCCACGCCCATAGAAGACAGTTCCTGCATAATGATATTTACATTGATATAAACACTGGACAGTGCCTCATCATCCAGTTCAAGAGCCAATTTTCCTTCCGGGATCTCATAACGGGTAAGCACGTCGTTTACCTTATCTAAGAAATCTTCCTGCACCAACAGGATCGGTGATACCGGGATGCAGATGGATTCAAATTCTTTTCCTGCCTGGATCAGTTCCTGGATAAAGTGGCCGGCATGTTCTAAGGCATAATAGCCTACTGCACGGATCTGACCGGAATCTTCTGCAATCGGGATAAATTCAGCAGCGCCTACCAGGCCGATTCCCTGGATGAAGATCCTCATATAAGAGTCAGCTCTTGTAAAGCGTTTTTCTTTTAAGTTGTAAGTAGGACGGTAGCGAACCTCCAGTTCGTCTTTTTCCAGAGCTGTCTGCAGATACCGGGCAATGGCCTGACGGCGCATAGCCTTTTCATGGAGAACAGAATTGTATACAGCGGACTGATTGGCGCCCTGTTCAGAAGCAGCCTGAACAGCCAGATCCAGATGTTTAAGGAGCATCTGTGTGTTTTCGCTGTGTCCCGGATAGGAACACAGACCGATCTGTGCAGAACACAGACAGTCAACACCATCTACTTTCCATACGCTTTCAAAACGCTCTAAGATCGTGTCTGCCAGAGCGCAGGCCTGTCCTTCGCTGCAGTCGTCTAAAATAAGGATAAATTCCACACCAATATAGCGGTAAACGGTTACTTCAGAAATATCTTTTAAATAATCAGTGATCTGTGACAGCAGCTTTTCACAATATTCGTATCCAAATGCCTGGTTTAAGCTTTTGAAATTTTCCAGATATACTTTTACAGCCATTCCCTTAGACGGAACAGGGGAAAATAAAGTATCCAGCTGTGCCAGACACTGGCTGCGGCTGCCAACATCTTCAGCTGGGATATCCGGCTGTGAAACAACAGGTGCAGCAGGCTCCTGGGGCTGCTTTTTTTCTTTTTTATTACGAAACCAATCCATATGATCAATCCTCCCTGATCATTTCTATTTTCCCTTGGAGTCCTTCATACATCTGGACATTTGGCAGAATATAGAAATGTTTTTTTTTATTATAGTATATAATAATTAAAATCTCAATTTTATTTTCTACTATTTTATAAAATGACTATTTTTTCTTTCCAAAAATACATTCCTATGGTATACTGAATAAAGTATAATCCAACACAAGGAGATATTCATTCATGAAAATGAACCGTGTATTTTTAAAATTAAGCGGCGAAGCTCTTGCAGGTCCTAAGAAGACCGGTTTCGACGAAGACACTGTAAAAGAAGTAGCCAGACAGGTGAAATTATCCGTAGATGCAGGCGTTCAGGTAGGTATTGTTATCGGCGGCGGAAACTTCTGGAGAGGCCGTACCAGTGATGCCATCGAGCGTACAAAAGCAGATCAGATCGGAATGCTGGCCACTGTTATGAACTGTATTTATGTTTCTGAAATATTCCGCAATGCAGGGATGCAGACTGAAATATTCACCCCGTTTGCATGCGGTACTATGACCCAGCTGTTCTCTAAAGATCAGGCAAATAAATGCTTTGCAGAGGGAAAAGTAGTATTTTTCGCAGGCGGTACCGGACATCCTTATTTCTCAACGGATACAGGTATCACACTTCGCGCCATTGAGATGGAAGCAGACTGCATCCTTCTTGCAAAGGCCATTGACGGTGTATATGACAGCGATCCAAAGGTAAATCCGGCAGCAAAGAAGTTCGACACGATTTCCATTCAGGAAGTGATCGACCGTAAGTTAGCAGTGGTAGATCTGACTGCGTCTATTATGTGCATGGAACACAAGATGCCGATGGCAGTATTCAGCCTCAACGAAACCGATGGTATCGCAAACGCTATGCAGGGCCGTATCAACGGAACCATTGTTACTGCAGAATAAAAAATGAAAATAAATGACAGCAAAAGCTGCATGTTCAGGAGGGCATTATGGAAGATTTAAAATTTTATCAGGATAAGATGGATAAGACAATGGAGGTTCTGATCGCTGATTACGGTACGATCCGCGCAGGACGTGCAAACCCACATGTACTGGACAAGATCAAAGTGGATTATTATGGAACTCCAACACCTCTTCAGCAGGTAGGAAACGTATCTGTTCCGGAAGCACGTATGATCGTGATCCAGC
>UQTA01000051.1 GCA_900543885.1 uncultured Clostridium sp. | reverse complement strand
GAAAACATAAAAAAGCTGGAACAGGCTGGATTTGGCTGCGCAGTCAATTAAGCCGTCCGTCATCTTTATTTTTCTGCATTTTATCGAAAAAAGCATCTATTGATCGCAGAGTAAGTAACTCTGCGACTATTTTGATGACAAAAAATGCACACCTTGTTCTCGTCACTTTCGCAATAAATCAGGTGTGCATTTAGCTTTATTTTTATCAATCTTTTGCGTATTCTTCAATCATACACTGGTGTTTTTTGCTATCCTTATCATAGCTGACCGCTATCAGCAAAACCATATTTTTTCTATTTTAAGGCAGGAAAACTGCCTCTTTTACAACCTGCATTTTCTATACCCGTAAGTTACTAACTCGTAAGTCACTAACTCACAGGCTGTTTACTTCCTACAGATATTCAAACATCTCTTTCGCGTCTTCCTTGCGGATCGCATCCTGCACACTTGTAACCTTCACCTTCACAGCCTTGGTGCCGAAAGCGATCTCGATCACATCCCCCACCTTAACCTCTGCACTGGCTCTTGCCACTTTGTCGTTAAGCATAACACGTCCGCTGTCGCAGGCTTCATTTGCTACGGTTCTTCTTTTGATGATACGGGATACTTTCAGATATTTGTCTAATCTCATCGTTCTTCTCCTTCTGATATATACTCCGGAATTTTTCCTGTGCTTTCCTTTTCAGCTGATTTCCCAGAAGTATAACAAAAACCCTCCGTGAACATTTACGTGCTCTCGGAGGGGAATTTTAGTTACTTTTTACTTTTGTTAAAAGTGTACTTATAGGGTGATCGATTATTTATTGATCTCGTCCTTTAAAGCCTTACCTGGTTTGAACTTAGGTGTCTTGGAAGCTGCGATGGTCATGGTCTCGCCGGTTCTTGGGTTTCTTCCTTCTCTTGCTGGTCTTTCGCTGACTTCGAAGTTACCGAATCCAACTAACTGAACCTTTCCGCCCTTTGCCAGTTCTTCTGCTACTGCATCAGTAAAAGCCTTAACTGCCTTTTCTGCATCCTTTTTAGAAATTTCTGCCTTCTCAGCTACTGCTGCGATTAACTCTGTCTTGTTCATCAATTTTTCCTCCTAAACTGAATCCGAAAAAAGCAGGTTCGGACCGTTTGTTCTTCTCTTTGATACCCTATCATTTATATCTGGTTTACTATGATTTGTCAAGGTTTTTTGGCCTTTTCCTGCATTTTTATACGGGCCCACAACGCCTCCCCCTCTTCGGCCGAATTTATCTTCGCATCACCGAATACCCAGGGATGTCTGCGCACCATTTTTTCACAGATTCCGCTGATCACATCATCTATGGAAAACAGCCCCTTTTCCTTTGCGATCTGGCTGTTTAACATCACCTGAAAGAGTACATCTCCCAGTTCCTCGCACAGGTTTTCCATATCTTGATTGTCCACTGCCTGGACAGCTTCCTCTGCCTCTTCCCGCATATATTTTCGCAGGCTTTCAAATGTCTGTTCCCGGTCCCATGGACAGCCATCTTCTGCCCGCAGCTTTGCAGTGATCTCTGCCAGATCTTTAAACGTATACATGATACGATATCCTTTCTCATCAGCCGGTCTTCATTCTCTTAATGACCTTCAGACGGGTAAATTCTTCCCTTTCCTTCTCTTCCAGTGCATTAGAAATAGACTTGGACAATTCTTCGTAATGAGGAATGGTGATATTTTTCAAAGCATTGGCACGCTTCTGGGTTTTCTTAATAGAATTTGCCAGCCGGTATGCCGAATTTTCCACCATAGACAGCTTAATAGTCAGTTCTTTCACCCGTTCAAACCGCTCTCTGGCAATATCTAACGCCTCAGATGTATTATTAAACCCATAAGCCAGCGCCATAGGCTTTTCCTGATGCTGTACCAAAGGTATTTCTGTTCCCATAATGCTTCTGGCCTTGATCTTTACTGTATCGTCAACAGGCACCGACATTCCGATTTCCTGGACATAATTAATACCCAGTTCCATATTTGCGCTTTGTAATGCCTCGTAGGCAGCCTTAAATACAGTATCGATTTCAGACTGTATTCCCTTTGCCTCATCGATCAGCCCCATCAGCTCGCGGATCAGGATATTTCGTTTTTTATCCATCAGGCCATAACCCATGGCAGCCAGCTTTAAAGAGTTTTTCGCAGCGATCAGATTACCTTTTGTGGGAAATGTATTTGGATCCATTCCTGATCACCTCACCCTTCATAATACTGATCCAGAACCTTGGTGTCAATACGGTCAAGTTCCTCTCTCGGAAGCATCCGCAGCAGTTTCCAGCCGATCTCCAGTGTTTCCAGAATGGAGCGGTTCTCATAGGCCTCCTGACCGATAAAATGCTCCTCAAATGCCTTACCAAACTCCAGATACTTCTTATCAATGGCAGACAGCTCATCTTCACCGATAACGGAAGCCAGCGCCCTTGCATCACCTACCTTGGCATAGCAGGAAAACAGCTGGTTTGCCACATCCTGGTGATCTGCCCTTGTATAGCCTTCACCGATACCATCCTTCATCAGTCGGGAAAGGGACGGCAGCACACTGATCGGCGGGTAAATAGACTGACTGTTTAACTGTCTGTCCAAAACAATCTGTCCCTCTGTAATATAACCAGTCAGGTCAGGTATAGGATGGGTAATATCATCATTTGGCATGGTCAGGATCGGGATCTGGGTAACAGATCCATTTCTGCCAGATACGATACCGGCTCTCTCATATAAGGAAGCCAGATCACTGTACAGATATCCAGGGAAGCCCTTTCGTGAAGGGATCTCACCCTTGGAAGAGGAAACCTCACGCAGCGCCTCTGCATAAGAAGTCATATCTGTTAAAATGACCAGGATGTGCATTCCCTTTTCATATGCCAGATACTCTGCCAGTGTCAGGGCAATCTTCGGAGTGATCAGTCGCTCTACCACCGGGTCATTTGCCAGGTTGATAAACATGGCCACATGCTCAGAAACACCACTTTCCTCGAAAGTACGGCGGAAGAAATCAGCCACATCATGCTTTACACCCATGGCACCAAAGACAATAGCGAATTTTTCATCCGAATTGTCCCCTAAGGATGCCTGCTGTACGATCTGGGCTGCCAGCTGGTCATGAGGAAGACCATTTCCGGAGAAAATAGGAAGTTTCTGGCCACGGATCAGTGTAGTCAGTCCGTCAATGGCGGAAATTCCTGTACGGATATAGTTTCGGGGATATTCACGGGATACCGGATTTAACGGCTGTCCGTTGATATCCATACGAATATCAGAAATAATGTCTCCCAGACCGTCAATAGGCTGTCCGATACCATTAAAAGTACGTCCTAACATTTCCTCAGAAACAGCGATCTCCATGGGGTGTCCGGTCAGTCTGGTATGGGTATTTCTGAGAGCCATTCCGTCTGTTCCCTCAAATACCTGGATAATAGCCTTATCACCATAGATCTCAATAATACGTCCGATCTTCTTTGTAGTGCCGCCTACTGTCATTTCCACGATCTCATCATAAGCTGCGCCCTGAACGCCCTCTAACACCACCAGAGGACCATTGATCTCACTTAAACCTAAATATTCAACTGCCATTTTAAGTCCTCCTTATGTTATGCATTCCGCTCCAGTACATGCTCATAGAACGCATCAATCTGTTTCTTATAATCATCAAACATATCCAGTCTGTCATTGGGCACATCATATTTAATAGAAATAACCTTATCAAAGATCTTGTCCTCTTTCAGCACAGACATAGGCATTCCCATGGCAATCAGCGCCTTTGACTTCTTATACAGATATAAAATGGTCTCCATCATCTTAAACTGCTTGGTCAGAGGTACTGACGTATCATCCTTGTGGAATGCATTCTGCTGCAGGAAGCCCACGCGGATGACCTTTGCGATCTCCAGAACCAGTTTCTGGTCATCTGGAAGCACATCCGCACCGATCAGCTTTACGATCTCCATTAAACTGCTTTCCTGGGTCAGCAGTGCCATCAGACGGTTTCTGTCGCTTACAAAGTTCTTATCTACATTGTCAATATACCAGGCAGATAAGTCATTTACATACTCAGAGTAGCTGGTCAGCCAATGGATAGCCGGGAAATGTCTTGCATAAGAAAGGCTCTTATCCAGCCCCCAGAAGCAGCGGACAAAACGCTTGGTATTCTGGGTCACAGGCTCAGAGAAGTCACCGCCCTGAGGAGAAACTGCGCCGATAATGGTAACAGAACCTTCTGTACCGTTTAAATTGCGCATCATGCCCGCTCTCTCATAGAAAGAAGACAGACGGGATGCCAGATATGCCGGGAAGCCTTCCTCTGCAGGCATCTCTTCCAGACGGCCGGAAAGCTCACGCAGCGCCTCTGCCCAACGGGAAGTAGAGTCCGCCATAATAGCCACATGATAGCCCATATCCCTGTAGTACTCTGCCAGTGTTACACCTGCATACAGACTTGCCTCACGGGCCGCAACCGGCATGTTGGAAGTATTGGCGATCAATGTAGTTCTGTCCATCAGAGGATTTCCGCTCTTCGGATCGATCAGCTGTGAAAATTCTTCCAGAACCTGGGTCATCTCATTTCCACGCTCGCCGCAGCCAATGTAAATGATCACATCCGCGTCAGACCATTTTGCGATCTGATGCTGAGTCATAGTCTTTCCAGTACCGAAACCGCCTGGGATAGCCGCTGTACCTCCCTTTGCAAGAGGGAACATGGTATCCAGGATACGCTGTCCTGTGATCAGCGGCCTGGTCGCCGGATAACGCTTTGCAGAAGGTCTAGGAACGCGGATCGGCCATTTCTGGGTCATGGTCAGCTTCTTTTCCGTTCCATCAAGCAGCTGCACTGTAAGAAGAGGTTCATTAATGGTATACTCTCCATCTTCTACTACATCTAATACGTATCCTTCTGTATCCGGCGGCACCATTACCTTATGGACAATGGCTCTTGTTTCCGGAACTTCTGCAATAATGGTTCCCGGAAGCAGCCGGTCACCTTTCTTAACTGTCATATGTGTTTTCCATTTTTTGGAAGTATCCAGAGAATCCACGCTGATACCGCGGCTGATATAATAGCCGCTGCGCTCTGCGATCTTGCTTAACGGACGCTCAATACCATCAAAAATGTTATTTAAAATACCAGGAGCCAGTGTAACAGAAACAGGAGCTCCCGTTCCTGTAACGATCTCACCTGGCTTTAAACCGCTGGTCTCCTCATACACCTGGATCGTTGTCTTTTCTGAGGTCAGTCCAATGACTTCGCCTACCAGATTTTCCTTACCAACGTACACCATTTCATTCATCTGAAATCCGGGATCCCCGGCCAGAGAAACCACAGGTCCGTTGATACCGTAGATCACACCTGTCTTAGCCATTTACTGCTTACCTCCCAAATCAAACTTAAATTCATGGCGCGCTTCTCCAAGCTTTGTCTTAAAGGAACTGTCGATCAGGATATGCTTGGATGGGATCACAGCACGGATTCCTCCATCAAAGGAATATTCACTGATCTTTACCGTTACATTGTGGTGCATGGCCAGTCTGCGGGCCTTATCTTCGTCAGACGGGTCCATATATACGATCATAGCCTCATCACCGGCAACCTTTTTAGCGGCTCCCAGCTGCTTTTCCAGCAGATCCAGATAAGCTCTGGTCTCCATGAAATTAGCCAGTTTATCTCTTACCTCTACAAACAATTTATCCTTTAAGTCTTCCTGTCTGCGGCTTACATCTCTTCTTAAATCCAGCTGTCCAATGGAAAGCTTTTTGTTGCGCTCACGCCCTAACTTTTCCGCCTCAGCCTCTTCCTGCATTTTCGCCCGCTTTCTAGCATCCTCTGTATGCTCCTCATAGGCCTTATCAAGAGTTTTTGCGTAATCGTCCAGTATTTTTGCACTTTTTTCCCTTGCATCTGTCATACAGATCTCCTGAAAATGCTTCAGCTTTTCCTCTGTTGTCAAGCTCTTCACCTGCTTTCTATAGTTTCAGTCCAATGGCCTCATTTACATAAGAGGTGATAAAGTCCGGCTTGCGGCCGGTTCCATGGCGGTCCGGGATCTCTACGATCAGGGGCAGTTTCCGCTCCAGTTTTACATGATCGATGATCTCCGGAAATTCCCTGCCAAACTTCTCCGTCAGCAGGATAATGCCTATGGATTTATCGGCCAGAACTTTATCTAACTCTTGTTTCAGTTCGTCCCTCTCATGTACCACAGCCCCATCAACACCTGCCAGACGCATGCCGGTCCAGGTGTCAATGTTATCGCTGATCAGATACATTTTCATAATTAAAGTTTACCTAAGATCATAAAGGAAATGATCAGACCATACAGGCACACACCTTCGGCAAGACCTACGAAGATAAGGGATTTACCAAGAATAGAGCTGTCTTCACTGATGGCGCCCAGTGCTGCGCTTGCTGCTGCAGATACGGCAATACCACCGCCTAAGCAGGAAAGACCGGTTGCAAGAGCTGCTGACAGATAACCCATTCCGGCTGCGCTGTTAGAAGCTGCAGCTGCTGTTTCTTCTGCTGCAAATGCATTTCCGGAGAACATGAAAGCAGCTGCAGCGATCATGGTTCCGAAGAATAAAAATACGTTTACTCCAAGAGCTGTTTTATAACGTCCCCTTGTTTTTTCTCCTGCTGCAAATGCTCCAAAAGGAACGCCGATGCTTAATACTAATGCTGCACTTAATGTCATTTTAACTAATAAACTCATGATTGTACTCTCCTTTTCTCTTTTATGTACTCCCCGGGATCTTTCATACACCAGCCTATACCGCTGCTGTTTTTGGGAGTACAGTAACTTTAATTCTTACCGTATGGCTCAAATGCACGTCCGCTTCCTCTGTAGAACCGGCTGAACAGCTCATAATATTCCAGACGAAGTACCTGAATGCCTACGATCAGTCCTTCCATGCCGCATACAAACAGGTTTCCGCCGATAACAACAGCCCAGTTGGGATTTCCTGCTTCTGCGCCTGCAAGCATTAAAACCACCTGCATCATAGCCGCATGGCTCACTGCGAAAGCACCTACACGGACGAAAGAAAGTGTATTGGAAAAATAGCTTAAAAGCACTTCAAACAGTTCAAATACGCCCTGGGTAATGAACATTCCCACGCCGCCTTCTATTTTCTGTGCCTTCTTTTCTACCATTGCTGACAGTGGTTCCTTAAAGAACATGAGCAGTAACGGGATAATAAATAAAACAGTTAATACAATAGTTGCCGGAAGTGCATGTCCGCTCATATACAGGACAATGACAGCTGCCAGCGCAAAATAAAATACCAGTCCTGCAGCGCCGTTGGTGTCAAACCATGTTTTTTCTGTATTGTGTTCCCTTACGCTGTTGATGATATTTAAGATCATACATAACAGGATAATGCCCATACCAATGGCAATGGCAACTACGAATACGGTGTTTAATTTTCCAATAAATGGAAGATCTGTCATGGCTTCCTGAGGTCTTAACCATACTGCATCAATAATATCCTCAAATCCAAACACACTGCCGAACAGTATGCCAAATATGGTTGAGAAGAAACCGCAGCAGGAAATGATACCCGCCAGCCGCATTTTCTTAAATCTGTAAAGCAAAAATCCGCCGATGAGAAGGCAAAGTCCCTGTCCCGCATCACCAAACATAAATCCAAACAGGATGGAATAGGTGATACCAATAAGGATCGTTGGGTCAATCTCATTATAAGAAGGCAGACCGTACATCTCCACATACATCTCAAATGGCTTAAACAGCCCTGGATTCTTCATCTTTGTAGGCGGAGTACTCATAATGTTGTTATGGTCATCTTCTATGATACAGAACGTATCTGCATCGCTTTCGATCTCTTTCTGCAGTTTCTTTGCATCAGATTCGCTCATCCAGCCACAGAGAATATAGAATGTATGATCTCCCTGCTTGGTGCAGGCCGCCATTTTACGCACATCGAAGTTGACACAGAAGCGTTCCAGTCTGGCTTTAGCTGCTGCCAGCCTTTCTTTATTTTCATCCAGCGTCTGAAGGATTTTTCCCTCGATCTCCTGTTTTTCAGCCTCTAATGTTTTAATCTTGTCGTCCAGCACATGCTCTGCTTCCATCGGTGTGCCTTCATATTCATCCGGCAGGAAGCAGCGTTCAAAATGCATGGAAGCATAAATAGCATCGATCTTATCTGCCAGCTTCTCCGGCACAAAATAAACGATCCATACATATTCCACGTCTTCCAGGCATTTAAACATCACTGTGTCAATGGTCTCATACACATAGCTGTTAAACTTATCAAAGTATTCCCTGGAAATACGGCCAAAACGGAATTTAATGAACTGGAAGCCCAAAATCTCTTTTACGCTGTAATTTAATTCCGTGAACGGTGCAACCTGTTCTTTGGAGCGTTTTAATGTCTGGATCTGTGCCTGAAGTTCTTCTTTCTTGTCATTCAGCTTCTTTAAGCGGCTGCTTATGTCATCTACGATTTTCACAGCCTCTTCCTGAGAAGGAAGTTCTGTTTCAGAAACTGCCGGCAGCTGACCGCCGATCTTTTCTGCCAGCTCTCCGGCCATATTTAATTTTTCCTTATATGGATTGGTCTCAATATAAGGTCTTAAGTCTTTTACCGTCTTTAACTCCGACAAGGCATTTTCCAGGTGGATCTCATATCTTGAAAGATAGGTGTCCACCACCCGGTCAATATCTGCCTTGGGGCCGGTAAGGCTTAAGAATTTCATTCTCTCTATCACTTCACATAACCCCCTTATGTCCTTGCTGTCATCCCATAACGGATCTGTTCGATCGCAGTTATGATCTGTTCGATCTCTCTTTCCTTAAAATAAAGGTAAGAGTTCAGCACTGCTGCTGAATAAGGCTCTTTCCTGCTGGTAAGCTCGTATACCTTATCTGTAAGCTCCTTTGCCGCATTTCCAAGGCCATTATCCATCAGTTTTTCTATATCCTGGCATTTGTACCAGCTATTTTTGATCACGCTGTAAACCTGTTCCATGTTTTCCGCCTGAGCCATAGTCTGGATCTCTTTTTTGGTAACATGGTACTGGATCGGAATGATCAGCTCATAAATATCACCTTCTGACAGGTTATAATATTTTTTGGCCCTGTAGATCCACTGAAAATTCAGCATATCCATTTTGGTTCCAAAACACCGGGACAGCATTTTCGCTTCTGCACTGGAAAGATATTTATCTTTTATCTTCCATATGGTCTTAAAATAAAGCATATCCACTGCTGTTTCACAAGCCGGAAGCGTTGCCTTTCCCTGATCCAGAAGCTTCTGTAAAGGTTCATAATAAACGGAACCTTTCAGGCCATGGATCACATCTTCTATGCTTCTGCACTGAGATAACTGCACCAGATCCATATCCGAATGTTTATCGAAAAAATCTTTAAACTCCGAAAGATCCTGGGCGCTTTCTCTGTTTCCCGCTGCATTTCTGAGACAGGTTTTTAATATATCGATCTCATAATGCATAAAATAAAGATCCAGAAAACGTCTCTGCCCCACATTGGCAAACCGGTACAGTTTTGCAAAATCCTGGTATTTGCTTAAGTTCAGCAGCTGTTCAATCTTTCCTCTGTGAAGTTCATTATCAGAAGCTTTGGAAAATGCCATTTCATAAGACGGATTATTCCTCAAGAACTGGACTGCCTCCGGTACGGATCCCAGATCTGCCATTGCCTCGAACTGCTCCGGCCGGATCCTGAAGCGCTCCATGGCTTTCACCTTGGTGGATATGCCGCTGTAACTGATCAGGCTTCCCATGTTCTCACTCCTTTATCATGTTTTCAAAGAGAGCCTGCGCATATTCCTCATGCCGGTTTTCGTAGGTGTCCTCTAGGCGCTTCATCGTAGCTTTGGCATCCTCTGATTGTTGTCTTAACTCTTGCTGTAATTCCTCTTCCATTTTGTCGCGTATCTGGGAAATGCGATCCTGGGTTTCTTTTTCCAGCTGTGCATCAAAAGCCGCCGTTTTCTTTTCCATTTCATGAGCCATCTGCTTTTTTCGCTCACTGGCACCATCCATCACAGACACGGCGGCTTTCTCAATATCAGACAGCCGGTTGATCACTGTATCCATATCACAGTCCTCCCTTTCTTTGTTCTTTTTTAAATGCAATTTTGTTTTTTGCATTTTTTTATCATACTACTTTTTCCAGAAAATAACAGAGTAAATTCGTATAATAATTTAAATTTTAATGATTTTTTTAGGCGTTTTGCACAAAAAACAGAAGGATGGGGCTTTTTTATAGGCCTCATTCTTCTGTTTTTGCACAAATTTCTCAATTATTCTTCCATCTGCTGACTTTTAGCGCTACTGTTCATGCGCTGCATGACCAGCACCCCTTTATCTTTCAGTACTAACAGGAGTCTCACCTGCAGCTTCACTTTCAGCAGGAGCTTCAGTCTCTGCCTGAGCCTCTGCTTCCTGTTTTGCAATGTACTGGCTGGAAACATAAGCTTCCTGACCATCATAATTGATCACAGTCCAGTCATTATTATAACGTTTTACATAAGCAACTTCCGTTCCGCCTTCTAACTGCACCAGAATACGTCCGTTGGTGGATGGCTCTGTCCGGACATTTACTTTATTTCCGGTCACTACGTATACATCTGCCGGCGGCTGTGTCTCCTCTGGAGTCGGTGCCTCAGTCGGTGCTGATGTCATCTCTGTAGATATAGTCTCCGGCTGTGTAGGGTCTGCTTTTTTCTTTCCGGGCACTATAGTGCGGATCGCCACGATCAGGACCACGATCACAAGGATCGGAACCAGGAATTTTAAAAGCATTGCTGCCGGTGACGGCCTGCGTTTCCTTCTGCGGGTTCCGCCGCGATAAGAAGAATTGCTGTAGGAACGGCTGCCGGCTGCAGTGTTTCTTCCCCGGCTGCCAGTTATTTTATTGTTCCCTGATGAAGTTCTGTTTCCGGTGCTGCCGGTACGTCCGGATATTCCCTTTAATTCAGCGCCGGAACGCGGGCCATTTCCTGCAGCGGCAGATGTTCTGCCTGCTGTCTGTCCTGCTGTGCTTCCGGTACGTGTCCTTGCACCGCCAGACTGCCCATAAGCTGCACTGCTGGTATTCCCGCCAGTTCTGACATTTCGCGGCCTGGTGTCTGATACCGGCACTGTAAACGTCTTTGATACCTGGAAATCATGTGAAAATGCATAAACCTGCTTGGTTAAAAGCTGATATACCTGGTTTGCATTATAAGCTGTATTGTCATTTTCATGAACCGCTTTGTTCCCCAGTATGCGGATCGTGTGATAATCATCCTTCGTAGCCTTATCGATCCAGTGTCCTTCATACAACTGATCTATGGTATCTGCCAGATCCCCATCCACAAGGCATGCTTTCTCAGCCAGACAACGGACCATACACTCCAGCGTCTGTCTGGCTTTTACCATAACAAGATTATAGTCTCTGCTGACGATCAGGCGCTCTGCTTCCTTCACCCCCTGCTGGATCTGCTGCCAGCTGGTAGTACGTTCAAAGTTTGACATCGCCCTTCCTCCTTTGTATTTAATTTTCCCCCCGAAAATATCTGTGTTTCAACGCTCTTTCTTCTGCTAACGTAAGTATATCAATTTTTCCTTTGTCTTGCAATCATTAAGCACTATATGATATAGTTACTCACGGATGTATTAGTTTCATATTTTTTCCGCACCTGCGGAAAGTAGTTTCATTATATTTTAGAAAGAGGACAATATCCATGCGTTTAAGACATATACGTGGGGCAGAAGAAACCATTGCAGAAAGCCCTTTTGTGATTCAGGAACCAGAACTTCACAAAGGCAGTTGGAACCAGGTTTTCGGAAACGATAATCCTATCCAGATCGAAGTCGGTATGGGAAAAGGCCGTTTTATCATGGAACTGGCACAGAAAAATCCTGCTATCAACTACATCGGCATCGAACGTTATTCCAGCGTTCTTTTGAGAGGCCTTCAGAAACGTGCCCAGCTTGAATTAAGCAATATCTATTTCATGTGCATTGATGCCAAAAACATGGCTGACTATTTTGCGCCGGGAGAAGTAGACAAAATTTACCTCAACTTCTCTGATCCATGGCCAAAAGACCGTCATGCAAAGCGCCGCCTGACTTCTCCTGATTTTATGGCTGTATACAACCAGATCTTAGCTGCTGACGGCACTGTAGAATTTAAAACCGATAATAGGGGACTTTTTGATTACTCTCTGGAAGCCATTCCGGAAGCCGGCTGGACCATCACTGCACACACTTTCGACCTGCATCATGATCCGGTTATGTCTGTGGGCAATGTAATGACTGAATACGAAGAAAAGTTTTCTTCCATGGGAAATCCGATCTGCAAACTGATCGCTATGAGAAAAGCAGAATAAACTTTTGACCTCTTTGATACCGGATTGTTTCGCACTATGTGCTCTCACAATCCTAAAAACATTCATAATCCGCTCATTTTTCGTAGAAAAATGGCTACTTATTCATGTTTTTGGCGGGTCCCAAAGTCCGAAATCCTCCTGCAAGCAAGCTTGCGTCAGATTTCAGACCTTTTGACCCTGGTATCATATAATATATAGAAAGAACAGTAACAAAAAAGGAGCCTCATTCTCATGAAACTCCCGCCAAAGCTTACCAGACAGCTGTGCAAAGCCACCTGTGACAAAAAAGACTGGGATAAACGAGCCTTAAAGCTATGCAAAGCCTTTCGAGAAGTCAATAAATGCCTTGGTCCCTGTCCCAGTCATAAGCATTGTCACAAAAAATAGCTGTCATTCCTTGTGACTGCCACAAAATACCAAAAATGCAAGTTGTATTTTGTGGCAGTTTTTTATTTTTCTTATTTTTACATAACAAAAAAGTCCAACCCCGCAGCCTCCAATATCTGCAAAATCAGACCTTTCAGTGCGCCTTCAGGGACTCGAACCCTGGACAAATAGATTAAGAGTCTACTGCTCTACCAACTGAGCTAAAGGCGCGTTCTCTTGAACACAACGATGATTATAGCGTATATCACTTTTCTTGTCAATCATTTTTTTAATTATTTTTTAAATTTCTTCACCAAATATTTATAATACATTGTCTGCACTTTCAATCCGTGATAAACTTGTGCTATCTTACTTAACATGTCCCTTCGGAATCTTTCATGCACTTGTCTTTGCACAGAAATCCCGAAAGTACACTTAAAAAGCAGGAGGAAACCCTATGATATTATTTACAGCTCAGGAAAGCAGCGCTCTTCCTACCCTTGCAGAAACTCAGGCAGTAGCTGTCGAGGTTCACGAAGATTTACAGCAGTTACGGCCAAACGCTATTTTGGAATCCATCAAAGCATGGACTCCCGGCCTTTTATCCATGGTTTACCGGTTATTTGTGGCCGCCCTCATTGTCTTTATCGGCTCACGTATTGCTATTTACATAAGCCATTTTCTGAAAAAGACCTTCGACCGCATGGGAATGGACCTAAGCCTGAGCAAATTCCTTATTTCACTGGCAAATGCCATTACTTATGCCATCGTCATTTTCATGGCACTGGAAAAAATCGGTGTCCCATCCGCTTCTATCATCGCTCTTTTAGGTTCCGCAACTTTGGCTATTGGCCTTTCCCTTCAGGGAAGTCTTGCAAACTTTGCAGGAGGTATCCTGATCCTTATTATGCGGCCTTTCGGTATTCATGACTACATCGTCTGCCAGGGCACAGAAGGAACGGTACAGAACATCGGTCTCGTATACACAACCTTAGTCACTATAGACAACCGCAAGATCACCATTCCAAACGGCAGTCTTTCTAATGCAGTTATCACAAATGTAACGGCTCAGCCAAAACGCCGCGTAGATCTGACCGTTGGCATCGGCTATTCTTCTGATCTGAAAAAAGCCAAAGAAATATTAAACCAGATTTACGCCAGCGATCCGTTGATCATAAAAGAAGACGGCATTACTGTTTATGTGGATGAGTTGGCAGACAGCTCCGTTGTCCTTGGCGCAAGAGGCTGGACCAATACTTCTGACTACTGGACCGTCCGCTGGCGCATTTTAGAGCAGATCAAGCTGCAGTTTGACCAGGCTGGTATCGAGATCCCATTCAGCCAGTTAGATATAAACGTAAAAAATCCAAATTAAAACAATCAAATTCAGCCTTGTGAAAACTCAAAATTTTTCAAAAAAGTCTTGACAGGTCTTTTGATATCTATTATAATGTCTATCGTGTCATTCAAAAACACATAGGCATGCGCCTTTAGCTCAGTTGGTAGAGCAGTAGACTCTTAATCTATTTGTCCAGGGTTCGAGTCCCTGAAGGCGCACTCAAAGGTCTGACTTTGCAGATACCAGAAGCTGCGGGGTTGGGCTTTTCTTTGTATTTAGAGAAATTTATTACAGTTCAGCCTTGCATCTTCTTGCCCGCTTGCAGCGGACAAGAAGCTTTGGGCGTCTGCCTTATGAAGATCTAGTGCCAAAAGCACTTATGAAAACAAGTTTTCAATGTATTTTTGACACTAAATCTTCGCAAGGCTGAACTGTAACAGGAATTTTACATCTTATCTTCCAAAAAGGAGGCAGCCACCATGAAATCACTTCAACGCTTTGCCGGTATCCTTACCGCATTCTGTCTTATGATCATTCTTTTTTTCACCTCAGTGGAAGCCGTCGTTTACTGGACTCCCGGATACTTTGAAAAAGAATACACCAAATACCAGGTTTTAGATGATCTTCCTTCTATGACCATGGATGATCTGTTAGATGTTACAGATCAGATGATGGCATATTTAAAAGGAAAACGTGCTGACCTCCATGTTACTACCCGCATGGGCGGTGAGACTCGTGAGTTTTTCAATGAACGGGAGATCGCACATATGGAAGATGTTCAGGAACTGTTTTTAAAAGCCATTGTCCTGCGCCGGATCTGTCTGGCAGTCTGCGTGATCATGCTTCTGTTTATGATCCTTTCAAAGGCTGACCTGCGTACTCTCCTTCCTTCTTCCCTTTGCATGGGAACAGGACTGTTTTTTGCAGTGATCGCAGCACTGGCTGCTGTTATATCCACAAACTTTACAAAATATTTTATTATTTTCCACCATATGTTTTTCAACAATGATCTCTGGATCCTGGACCCATCCACAGATATGCTGATCAATATTGTACCTGAAGGCTTTTTCATGGATACTGCCGGACGCATTGCATTCCTTTTCGGTACGCTCTCGCTGGTCCTTTTTGGCATCTGCCTGATCATGACCCTGAAAAACAAACGCCGTAAATAGGAGTTATCTTATATGAAATATGGGAAATCTATGATTTTTATAAAACGGATCCTTTTTTCGATCCTCAGTATTTACTTCATACTCTTTATATGTACAAGAACCGCTCTGGCCGCGTCTTCCTGGCCGTCTGCTGTCTCGATCGAAGCAGACGGCGGCATCCTTATGGAAGCTCAGACCGGAACGGTTCTTTTTGCTAAAAATGCTGATCAGCCTTATTACCCGGCCAGTATCACCAAAATACTTACTGCCCTGATCGTCCTGGAACACTGCAGTCTGGACGAAGAAGTAACCTTTTCACACGATGATGTCTACAATGTGGAAGCCGGCAGCAGTACTGCTGGAATTGACGAAGGAGATGTTCTTACCGTCCGTGATTGTCTGTATGCCCTTATGCTGGCTTCTGCCAATGAAAGTGCAAATGCACTTGCCTGCCATGTAAGCGGCTCCAGAGAAGCCTTTGCAGAGCTTATGAACCAGACAGCAGAAAGCCTTGGCTGCACAGGAAGCCATTTTACCAATCCAAGCGGCTTAAACGATGAAAACCACTATACTACTGCCCATGACATGGCCCTGATCGCCAGAGCAGCGATCCAGAATCCTGACTTTTTAGAGATCGATGGTGCACGCAATTACAAATTGCCTCCTACTAAACGTAATCCAGAAGGGGGATATGTAGCAAATCACCACCGCATGCTGGTGAAAAATACTTCTGTTTACTATCCGGGAGCTTTTGCAGGAAAAACCGGCTATACTTCCATTGCAGGCAATACTCTTGTGACCTGCGCTCAGAGAAATGACATGACTCTGATTGCTGTTGTGTTAAATGGTCATCAGACTCATTATCCTGATACAAAAGCTTTACTGGACTTTGGTTTCGACCGTTTCCAGATCTTAAAGGCAGCTGACCACGAAACCACTTATAAGGCTCTGGATAATGATATGACCATCGGCGGCATGACTGCCCAAGACAATATTTCTCTTGAATTAGACAAAAACAGTCTGATTGTCATTCCAAAAGACGCAGATTTCTCAGATACGGAATCTTCTCTTTCCTATGAACTGGATGAAAATGCCCCAGATACCGCAATTGCCCGTATTCTTTACCAATATGACGGTCATTCCATCGGACAGGTTTATTTATGTTCTGCAGGTCAGATCATCCCAAAAGCAGCCAATCACAGCACTCAGGCTTCTGATCCCGTTGTTTCACCCCAGTCTGACACATCTGATACTGTTAATGCCCGCTCTCAGGCTTCAGCTGGCCGTTCTGCTGCTTCCTCCCAGACAGGTAAAGAATTTCCCTTTATCTTAGTTGGAATCTGCGCTCTTAGCCTTACCGCCATTGGAGTCATTCTCTTTTTCCTTCTCCATTCTCACAGGAAAGAAAAAGAAGACCTGCTCCTGCGCCGTAAACGCCGTCTGGAACGTCTGGAAGATATCGGCTATTCATCCTCTGATTTTGATCAGATGCTGTCCCAGAAACGAAGTTCTTCCCCATCGTACCAAAAACAAAAGCGCAAAATAAAACGACCTCACAAAAAATGGCCTTTTTCCCGTTAAGTATTTTGGAAACCATGATACTGACTCCCCTACATTGCGCTTACAGCAAGAATCGATTATAATACAGTTGAATATAGATCGAGGTGAATCCTATGGTTCTAAAAAAAGATTCTCTGAAAAAATTACCCGGTCAGTTTAAGGACACATTTTTCAACATGCTGCACACCCTTCCTATAACGGTTGCCTGCATGACTGTTGCTACACTGACAGCCAACGCGCTCTTTCATCTCAGCGGAAATGCCATTAATGTATCGATCATCTACATTCTGGCAATCCTGCTCCATGCCCGCTATACGAAATGCTACAGCGCCGGTATTGTTGCTTCTATTTACAGTGTATTCTGGGTCAATTATGCATATACGTATCCTTATATGACCCTGAATTTCACACTGAGCGGATACCCACTTACCTTTGTGGGAATGACCTTTATTTCCTGCTTTACCAGCAGTATCTGTATCATGCTTTCCAAGCAGAGTGCACAGATCCAGGAAAAGGACCGTATGCTGATGCAGGCTGAAAAGGAAACCATGCGTGCCAATCTGCTGCGCGCCATGTCTCATGACCTGCGTACACCGCTTACCACGATTATCGGTTCCAGTTCTACATATTTAGAGCATGAAAACGAAATGTCATCCGGTGAAAAGCGTAAACTGATCCAAAATATTGAAGAAGATGCGCAGTGGCTTTTAAACATGGTAGAAAATCTTCTTTCTGTTACACGTATCCAGGATAACCAGGGTATGAACTCTGTAAATAAGACAGATGAATCTTTAGAAGAAGTTATTTCAGAAGCAGTACAGCGTTTCCACAAGCGTTTTCCCAATGTACCAGTTAAAGTCCATGTCCCAGACACCTTTATCATGGTTCCTATGGACGCCATGCTGATTGAGCAGGTCATCAACAATCTTCTGGAGAATGCTTATTTTCATTCCGGCAGTGCAAAACCTATCGAATTAAAAGTGTCCACAGATCATAAGATCCTTTATATCACTATTAAAGACTATGGAAAAGGTATCGACCCCAAACGTCTTCCAACCCTTTTTGACGGCGGCGGTGTCTCTACCAACGAATCCGGTGACAGCCACAAAGGAATGGGAATCGGACTCTCTATCTGCAAAACCATTATTAATGCCCATGGCGGCACAATACAGGCAGCAAACCACGCAGACGGTGCCATGTTTACTTTTAGCTTACCTGACTGGAAGGAGTATTGATCATGACTACAAAAGCAACCATTATCATTATTGAAGATGAAAAAAATATCTGCAGTTTTATTGAACATATTTTAGAGCCTCAGGGCTACCGCGTGATCAGCGCAAATACAGGAAAAGAAGGTCTGCAGTACATCACTTCTGAACACCCGGATGTGATCCTGTTAGATTTAGGCTTACCGGATATGGACGGCTTAAAACTGATCGAACAGGTACGCTCCTGGAGCATTACACCTATTATCGTTATCTCCGCACGAACTCTTGAAAAGAGCAAGATCGCAGCTCTTGATCTGGGCGCTGACGATTACCTGACCAAGCCTTTTGGTACCGGAGAACTTCTGGCTCGTATCCGTACTGCCCTGCGTCATTCCCAGCGCAACCAGCACATTGGCAGCACCAAATATCAGGTTGGTGATCTGTTAGTAGACTTTGAGCGCCGTCTGGTAAAAGTAAAAGACCAGGAGATCCACTTAACTCAGATCGAGTACAAACTGGTATGTCTTCTTGCACAGAATGCAGGCCGGGTCATGACCTACGAATCCATTATCACAAAGATCTGGGGTCCTTATGCGGACAGTGACAACCAGATCCTCCGGGTAAATATGGCCCATATCCGCCGCAAACTGGAAGAAAATCCGGCAGAACCACAATACATATTTACAGAAATCGGCGTTGGCTATCGTATGCGTGAAGAATAAAGTTACAGTTCAGCCTAAATCTTCTTGTCCGCTGTAAGCAGGCAAGAAGATGCAAGGTTGAACTGTAACAGAATAAATGTCAAAAAAAGAATCCGTCATTTTACTGTTTCGACGGATTCTTTTTTTTCTTTTTATTATCTTCTCTTTTCTGGACCAGCATAGGCAGTGCTTCTTCTCCCACTGACTTAATGGTCTTTACTGCATAATACAGATCTCTTTCTGACTTTTTTACCCGGATCTTCCCTTTCATATAACCATGTTCCGGACAAATGCCAAGAGCAAAATAAAACCGCTGTCCATAAGAAAACCAGCGTATCTTTTTCCGCAGCATCCTGGAACATTTCACACATATAATATCTGCGATCTCTTTATCCTTAAGGATCTCTTCCTTACAGTCAAATTCTCCGGAAACATACTTGAAATACTCTGGGAACTTCAACTGATAACTACTTCCCTGCTCAGGGAGCCTGTAATAGTCAACAGAAATGTATTTTCCATATTCCTCCATATGGATATAGCGCAGTATTCGTCCCGTATAGACTGCATCATCTAAAGCCCGATGAAATGGGCGCTCCTGATCCAGTTCAAGCTCCTCTATGGCATGGTCTAAAGAAATACGGCTCTTCCCATCAGAGTACTCCAGAGAATACAGCTTCTGCACATCATAATATAATAATGGTTTCGGAAATGGGATCTCCATTCCATGATAAGTCATATTTCGCTGCAGTTCCGTCAGATCCATAGATCCCCAGGTACAGAAAATATATTCTTCTCCACACCAGTTCAGAAAATCCTGCATCACCACTGGAAACAGCTGTCCCTTTTTACAAAGCTCCTCCATATCCATGTGCGTCACTTCTGATATTTTAAAATGCATTTCTTTATAAGCTTCTGGACGCACCAGACGGTGAAACTCACTTATCTGCTTCATCTGTCCATTCAGTTTTACAGCCCCGAGCTCAATAATCTCAAAAGGCATATGCTCTACGGAGCATTCTTTTCCCTCCGCACTCTGGTTCCATTCCAGATCAAATACAATATAATTCATGTCTTTATCCTGTCAACTTTTTTACCTATACATAGTACCATATTGACTCAAATATGAAAAGAGGCTATTTTCTGCAGAAAAAAAGAACCACATTTCTGTGATTCTTAAGAGAGGCGACAACCGGAATCGAACCGGTGATAGAGGTGTTGCAGACCTTTGCCTTACCGCTTGGCTATGTCGCCATATTTGATTAAATGACCCCAAGGGGATTCGGACCCCTGTTACCGCCGTGAAAGGGCGATGTCTTAACCGCTTGACCATGGGGCCTTGCTAATTTCGAAAAAACTCCCCGAGTAGGACTCGAACCTACGACCCAACGGTTAACAGCCGTTTGCTCTACCGACTGAGCTATCGAGGAATATTGAAAGCTTGATACATACCTTCAAAACCACATATTGAACTACCGAATATCTACAACCTTTTGTTTCCCTTACCTTTTGGTCAAGCCCTCGACCGATTAGTATCAGTCAGCTTCATGCGTCACCGCACTTCCACCTCTGACCTATCTACCTTGTCGTCTTCAAGGGGTCTTACTACCTGCGTATGGGATATCTCATCTTGAGGGGGGCTTCACGCTTAGATGCCTTCAGCGTTTATCCCGTCCGGGCTTGGCTACCCTGCCATGGAGTTGGCACTCCAACAGGTACACCAGCGGCCCGTCCATCCCGGTCCTCTCGTACTAAGGACAGCTCCTCTCAAATATCCTACGCCCACGCCGGATAGGGACCGAACTGTCTCACGACGTTCTGAACCCAGCTCGCGTACCGCTTTAATGGGCGAACAGC
>UQTA01000050.1 GCA_900543885.1 uncultured Clostridium sp. | reverse complement strand
GTAGCTGTACCGGAAGAACGTATGGCAGTGATACAGCCTTGGGAAAAGAGCTTATTAAAAGCAATCGAAAAAGCAATCCTTACATCTGAATTAGGTATCAATCCTACCAACGACGGAAACTGCATCCGCCTGATCTTCCCTGAGATGACAGAGGATCGAAGAAAAGAAGTTGCAAAGGATGTAAAGAAGAAAGGTGACAATGCAAAGGTAGCTGTCCGCAACATCCGCCGTGATGCAAATGATGCATTTAAGAAGGCAGAGAAAGCGGGAGAGATCACTGAGGACGAGTTAGCTGATCTGACTGAGAAGATGCAGAAACTGACTGACAAGACCATTGAGCGTGTTGACAAGGCAGTAGAAGAAAAGACAAAAGAGATCATGACTGTATAGTCTCTGAATTGATACGGAGGCAGGAGAGACTCCTGCCTCTTATCTATGTTCAGGGCATTTATGAGCATGATAAGAAAAGGTGAGGAAAATGGCATTAGACAGTAATATGGTAATACCGGCTCATGTGGCCCTTATTTTAGACGGAAATGGCCGCTGGGCCAAAAAAAGAGGTCTTCCAAGAACATTTGGTCATAAAGAAGGCTGTGTTACAGTAGAAAAAACAGTAGAGATCGCTGCCAGAATGGGTATCAAATATCTGACAGTTTACGGATTCTCCACTGAGAACTGGAAGAGATCCGAAGAAGAAGTAGGAGCATTGATGCAGCTGTTCCGTTATTATATGGTCCGCCTGTTAAAAATCGCGTCTGCTAATAATGTACGGGTAAAGATGATCGGCGACAGAAGGCGGTTTGCCCAGGATATCATTGACGGAATCAACCGTCTGGAAGAGGAGACAAAGGACAATACGGGACTTACCTTTGTGATCGCAGTAAATTATGGGGGAAGAGATGAGATCCGCAGAGCAGCTGCGAAACTGGCGGAAGATGTAAAGGCAGGAAAAGTAGAAACAGATGATATTACAGAATCTGTATTTGCTTCCTATCTGGATACAGCAGATATCCCGGATCCGGATCTTCTGATCCGTACCAGCGGGGAACTGAGACTGTCTAATTACCTGCTTTGGCAGCTGGCTTATACAGAGCTGTATGTTACAGATTGTCTGTGGCCTGATTTTGATGAGAAGGAGCTGGAAAAGGCGATCGTCCAGTATAATAAAAGAGATCGACGGTTCGGCGGGGTAAAATAGAGAAAGGAGAATTCTATGTTCACAACACGACTGATCAGCGGTATTGTACTGGTCATCCTTGCTATTTTCTTCGTAGGAAAAGGAGGCGCACTCCTTTTTGCAGTGACAGCTCTTATTTCTTTAGTGGGCCTGTTTGAACTGTATCGTGTTCTTGGAATTGAAAAACGGTCTGTTGCTGCAGTTGGTTATCTGACGGCTGTCTGCTATTATGGGATTTTATGGTTTGAGGGACAGAAATATCTGACACTGATGATCATTGCCTCTCTGATGCTTTTAATGGCTCTTTATGTTTTTACATTTCCAAGCTATAAAACAGAGGAGATAACCGGTGCTTTTTTTGGTGTGTGCTATGTGCCGGTAATGTTGTCTTTCCTGTATCAGACCCGCAGTATGCATGATGGTGCTTATCTGGTATGGCTGATCTTTTTAAGCTCCTGGGGCTGTGATACCAGTGCTTACTGTGTGGGAATGCTTTTGGGAAAGCATAAGCTTGCACCTGTATTAAGCCCGAAAAAATCCATAGAAGGAGCAGTAGGCGGTGTGATCGGTTCTGCTCTTTTAGGTCTTGCTTATGGTGCTTACTTTGGACATAGTATGGAAGAAGTAGCCAATCCTGTAGCTGCCTGTGCCATTGCCTGCGCCATTGCAGCAGTGATCTCCCAGATCGGAGACCTGGCGGCATCTGCTATTAAGCGAAACCACAATATCAAAGATTATGGTCATCTGATCCCGGGACATGGAGGTATCCTGGACCGTTTTGACAGCATGATATTTACGGCTCCGGCTATTTATTTTGCGGTTACTTTTTTAAAGTAATGTTTTAAGCATTTCCTTCACAAAGGGAGAATAATTATGGTAAAGAACATATCGATCCTGGGTTCCACCGGCTCTATCGGTACCCAGACATTAGAAGTAGTAAGATATAATAAAGATATTAAAGTTACAGCTCTGGCAGCCGGTTCCAATGTAGATCTGATAGAAAAGCAGATCCGGGAATTTAAGCCGGAGATCGCCTGCCTGTGGAGTGAGGAGAAGGCGAAAGAACTAAAGGAAAGAATAAAAGATCTGGATGTTAAAGTCCTTTCTGGAATGGATGGTCTGATCGCAGCAGCTACAGAGCCAAAGGCGGAGATCGTAGTTACCGCAGTTGTAGGGATGATCGGTATCCGTCCTACCATTGCTGCCATGGAAGCGGGGAAAGATATTGCCCTGGCAAATAAAGAGACACTGGTTACAGCAGGTCACATTATCATGCCTTTGGCAAAGAAAAAGGGCGTAAAGATCCTTCCGGTAGATTCTGAACATTCTGCGATCTTCCAGTGCCTTCAGGGAGCAGCGGGAAACAAGATCCACAAAATATTGCTGACAGCTTCCGGCGGCCCGTTTAGAGGTTTTAAGAGAGAACAGCTGGAAAAAGTCCAGGTAGAAGATGCTTTAAAGCATCCAAACTGGTCTATGGGCCACAAAATCACCATTGATTCTTCTACTATGGTCAATAAGGGATTAGAAGTAATGGAAGCTGGATGGTTGTTTGATGTATCATTAGATCAGATTCAGGTCGTAATCCAGCCTGCAAGCATTATCCACTCCATGATCGAATATGAGGATGGGGCTGTGATCGCGCAGTTAGGTACACCGGATATGAAGCTGCCGATCCAGTATGCATTATATTATCCGGAAAGAAGATTCCTTCCGGGAGACAGACTGGATTTTACAAAGCTTCGGGAGATTACCTTTGATATTCCGGATCTGGAGACTTTTAAAGGCTTAAAACTGGCCTATGAGGCAGGAAAAACGGGCGGAAGCATGCCTACTGTATTTAATGCGGCAAATGAACTGGCAGTAAGCCTGTTTTTAAAGAAAAAGATCCCGTATCTGACGATTCCGGACATGATCCAGGCGTCGATGGAGCATCATAAGAAAGTGGATGCGCCGGATGTAGACCAGATTTTGGCAGCAGAAGCAGAAACGTATGATTTTATCCGTACAAATTGGAACATTTAACAGAATCAAAGCTTCTTGTCTGCTGCAAGCGGGCAAGAAGATGCAAGGCTGAACTGTAACGAATCACAAAATACTTTTAGTTTTTTAATGATAATGGGAAAGGATGAATGAGATCCGATGAATATTGTGCTGGCAGTGCTGATCCTTGGGGGAATCATCCTGTTCCATGAACTGGGGCATTTTATCTTCGCAAAATTAAGCGATATTGAAGTGACGGAATTTTCTCTTGGAATGGGACCACGGCTTTTTAGCTTTGTGAAAGGCGAAACAAGATATTCTTTAAAGATACTTCCTTTTGGCGGATCCTGTGCCATGTTGGGAGAAGATGAGGATGCGAAAGGAGACAGGGCTTTTAATAATAAGCCTGTGTTAAATCGTATAGCAGTAGTGGCAGGCGGACCTTTGTTCAACTTCCTTCTGGCATTTCTCTTATCTCTTGTGATCGTAGGCTGCGCCGGCGGCTTTTATGAGCCTGTAGTCATGGGCGTAGAAGAAGGCTATCCGGCAGAACAGGCAGGGATACTTCCGGGGGATGTAATAACAAAGGCAGATCACAGAGCCATCCATTCTTACAGGGACCTTACTCCGTATCTTATGGCTCATCCTCATCAGGATGTGACCATTACCTGGAAGCATACGGATGAAAATGGTAAAACAGAGAAGCGGTCAGCGAAACTTACACCCGTTTATATTGATCAGACAGGTCAGTCCATGATCGGTGTGCGTTTTGATGGATCTCTTCAAAAGATCACCAATCCCATTCAGCTGGTGGTGCAGTCGATTTATGAAGTGGAACACTGGATTTATTATGTATTTGACAGTTTCCATATGATATTTGCCGGTAAAGTAAGCGCAGATGATATCAGTGGTCCTGTGGGTATTGTCACCACCATTGATCAGACAGTAGAAGAGGCAGCTCCTGCTGGAAAAACAGTGGTTGCCATGGTTCTTATTAATTTCGCAGTTCTTTTAAGTGCGAATCTGGGTGTAATGAACCTGCTTCCTCTTCCGGCACTGGATGGCGGACGGCTGGTATTTTTGATCATCGAAGCGATACGTAAGAAACCTGTTGACCGTGAAAAAGAAGGGATGGTCCATACAGCAGGAATGCTTTTTCTGCTGGTATTGATGGTATTTATACTGTTTAATGATGTGCGAAAGCTTTTATAAAATGGACAGTTGTTACAGATAATTTAATGTTACAGTTCAGCCTTGCGAAGATTTAGGGTTAAAAGTACGTTGAAAACTTGTTTTCATAAGTACTTTTGGCGCTAAATCTTCATAAGGCAGACGCCCAAAGCTTCTTGTCCGCTGCAAGCGGGCAAGAAGATGCAAGGTTGAACTGTAACAATTTAATAGTAAAGAGGAAAAAACATGAGCAGAAAGGATACAAAAATCGTTCATATTGGTAACCGGGTGATCGGTGGGGGAAATCCTGTTCTCATCCAGTCCATGTGCAATACAAAAACAGAGGATGTAAAGGCAACGGTAGCCCAGATCTTAAGCCTGGAAAAAGCAGGCTGTGATATTATCCGTGTGGCAGTGCCGACTATGAAGGCAGCAGAAGCTCTTAAGGATATTAAAAAGGAGATCCATATCCCGCTGGTAGCAGACATTCATTTTGATTACCGGCTGGCTATTGCAGCTATGGAAAATGGGGCTGACAAAATCCGTATCAATCCTGGCAATATCGGCAGTACCGACCGGGTAAAGGCAGTGGTAGAACGTGCAAAAGCTGGAAATATCCCCATCCGCGTAGGTGTAAACAGCGGTTCTCTTGAAAAGGATCTGGTAGAAAAATACGGCGGTGTAACAGCAGAAGGAATCGTAGAAAGTGCTTTAGATAAGGTACATCTCATCGAAGATATGGGTTATGACAATCTGGTCATCAGTATCAAATCTTCCGATGTTTTAATGTGTGTTAAAGCCCATGAGCTGATCACTTCCAGGACCGATCATCCTCTTCATGTAGGCATTACTGAGGCAGGAACCTTATTTTCGGGAAATATTAAGTCTGCTGTAGGACTTGGAATCATCCTGTATCAGGGAATCGGGGATACGATCCGGGTTTCTCTTACAGGAGATCCTGTTGAAGAGATCAAATCTGCCCGCCAGATCCTTAAGACACTTGGACTTAGAAAAGGTGGCGTGGAAGTAGTTTCATGTCCAACCTGCGGCCGCACCCGCATTGATCTGATCCATCTTGCAAACCAGGTAGAAACTATGGTTTCTGGTATGGAAGGCTTAGATGGTGTAAAAGTAGCAGTTATGGGCTGTGTAGTTAATGGACCAGGCGAAGCCAGAGAGGCAGATATCGGCATTGCCGGTGGTGTAGGTGAAGGCCTGATCATCAAAAAAGGCGAGATCTTACGAAAAGTACCAGAAGAAGATCTGTTAAATTCCCTTCGTGATGAACTGAAAGCAATGGCAGAAGCAAGAAAGAAGTAATTTGAATGGCAAAAGGGTTTTTAGAAGTATTTCCAACACTTAATATTGCAGAGCCTTTGAAAGAGCTTTTAGCTTTGGCAGAAGTAGAAAAAGTTACTTCTGCCAGAGATAGAAGCTCTATTCGTGTCTATATAAAGAGTACAAGGCTGATCCATAAACAGAATATTTATGATCTGGAACGTGGGATCAAAGACCAGTTGTTCCCGGATAAACAGATCACCATTAAGATCCAGGAAAAGTACAGATTGTCTGATCAGTATACCCCTGAAAAACTTTTAAAAATGTACAAAGACAGCCTGCTATTGGAATTAAAGCATTACAGTATCGTAGAATACAGCATGTTCCGCAAGGCCCAGATCGTTTTTGAAGACGAAGGTAAAATGGTTCTGACGGTAGAAGATACCATGGTAAACCGGGACAAGACCAATGAATTAAAGCGTGTTCTGGAAAAGGTATTTAATGAACGATGCGGCCTGCCGGTAGAAGTGGCATTTCAGTATATTCCGGCGAAGGAAAATGACCGGAGAAAACAGATCGAACAAAAATTAGAGAGAGAAGCCCAGGCAATTTACTGGCAGAATCATAAAGATGAATTGACTCAAGGTACTGACGGAGAAAATATCTCACGGTCTGCTGCTACGCAGGATACAAATGAGAAAAAAACTCAGCAAAATAGTGTCCCTGTTATGGATGTTCCTATGCCGGAAGCCGCTCCATGGGATGCTCTTATGGATCAGGCAGCTTCTGGAAATATTCCGGGTAATGATGAGGTTATTTCTCCTGTGTCTGATGGCATAAAGCCGGCAGGTGCAGAAAAGATGGCTGCTGCTAAAACTCAGGCAGGTGAAAAAACGGAAAAACCTCAGTTAAACAAAGGCAGAAAAGGCTGGGGAAGAGAAAAAGACTCGGGTTTTGGAGAAGAAAGAAAGTTCTCCGTAAAGCGTTCCAACAACCCGGATGTGCTTTATGGCCGTGATTTTGATGATGACTTTATGGAGATTGAAAAGATTGACGGAGAGATTGGAGAAGTCACGCTGCGTGGACAGATCTTAACCTGTGAAAGCCGGGAGCTGCGCAGTGGTAAATTCATTCTTACTTTTGATGTGACAGATTTTACTGATACCATTACAGCTAAAATGTTCATCCGCCCGGAGATCTTTAACGAAGTCAAGGACATGATAAAAACAGGCATGTTCATTAAGATCAAAGGTGTTACTACCATTGATAAGTTTGACGGAGAACTGACTTTAGGATCGATCGTTGGTATAAAAAAGGCAGATGACTTTACAACCAAACGTATGGATAATAGTCTGGAAAAGCGAGTAGAGCTGCACTGCCATACAAAGATGAGTGATATGGATGGTGTTTCTGAGGTAAAGAGCATTATCAAGCGGGCGAAAAAATGGGGTATGCCTGCAATCGCTGTTACAGACCATGGCTGTGTCCAGGCTTTCCCTGATGCCAACCATGCGCTGGATAAAGGAGATACTTTTAAGATCTTATATGGTGTGGAAGGATACCTGGTGGACGATACCAAGCAGCTGGTAGAAAATTCCAAAGGACAAACCTTTGGGGATACGTATGTTGTTTTTGATATCGAGACAACAGGATTCAGCCCTGTAAAAAACCGTATTATCGAGATTGGTGCTGTCAAAGTGGTGGATGGTGTGATCACAGACAAGTTTTCTACCTTTGTAAATCCGGATGTGCCGATTCCATTTGATATTGAAAAACTGACCAGCATCAACGATGCCATGGTTCTGCCGTATCCGAAGATCGATGTGATCCTGCCTCAGTTTCTGGAATTTGTAGGCGATGCGGTACTGGTAGCTCATAATGCAGGTTTTGATGTAGGGTTCATTGGTCACTATGCAGAAGTTCTGGGACTTCCATTTTCACCTACCGTATTGGATACAGTATCTTTGGCACGGCTTCTTCTGCCTAATTTAAACCGTTTCAAACTGGATACTGTAGCAAAAGCTTTGAACATTTCCCTGGAAAATCATCACAGGGCAGTCGATGATGCGGGAGCAACAGCGGAAATCTTTGAAGCCTTTGTAAAAATGCTCCGGGAACGTGATATAGAGGATCTGGATCACTTAAATGAGTTAAGTACCATGGATGCACAGACCATTATGAAACTGCCAACCAACCATGTGATCATTCTGGCCAAAAATGATCTGGGGCGTATTAATCTGTATCGTCTGGTCAGCTGGTCTCACCTGGATTATTATTCCAGACGGCCCCGTATCCCAAAGAGTGTCCTGGATAAGTACCGGGAAGGTCTGCTGATCGGATCGGCCTGCGAGGCAGGAGAACTGTACCAGGCACTTCTTCGCGGCGCTCCTGATGCGGAGATCGCCAGACTGGTGGATTTCTATGATTATCTGGAGATCCAGCCGTTAGGCAACAATGCATTTATGCTGCGGGATGAGAAAAGTACTGTTAAAACAGAAGAAGACCTGATCGAGATCAACAAAAAGATCGTAGATCTGGGAACTCAGTTTGGAAAACTGGTGTGTGCTACCTGCGATGTCCATTTCCTGGATCCTCAGGATGAGGTTTACCGGCGTATTATCATGGCGGGTCAGGGATTTAAGGACTCCGATGATCAGGCACCTTTATATTTGCGCACAACAGAGGAGATGCTGGAAGAGTTTGCTTATCTGGGGCCGGATAAGGCATATGAGGTAGTAGTTACTAATACCCGCAAGATTTCCGATATGTGTGAAAAGATCGCACCTGTTCGTCCGGACAAATGTCCTCCGGTCATCCCGGATTCTGACAAGACATTAACAAAGATCTGCTATGACCGTGCACATGAGATGTATGGTGAAGATCTTCCAAAGATCGTAACAGACCGTCTGGAACGGGAGCTGCATTCTATTATCACCAATGGATTTGCGGTTATGTATATCATTGCCCAGAAACTGGTGTGGAAATCCAATGAGGATGGATATCTGGTAGGTTCCCGTGGCTCTGTAGGTTCTTCCTTTGTTGCAACCATGTCAGGTATTACAGAGGTAAACCCTTTAAGTCCTCATTATCATTGTCCTAAGTGCCGTTATTATGATTTTGATTCCGAAGAAGTGCGCAAGTTCTCAGGTATGGCGGGCTGTGATATGCCGGATAAAAAATGCCCGGTTTGCGGGACTCCTCTGGAAAAAGACGGTTTTGATATTCCTTTTGAAACCTTCCTTGGATTTAAGGGAGATAAGGAGCCGGATATCGACTTAAACTTCTCCGGTGAATACCAGAGTAAGGCTCATGACTATACAGAAGTTATTTTCGGCAAAGGCCAGACATTCCGTGCAGGTACCATCGGTACTCTGGCAGATAAAACGGCTTTCGGTTATGTAAAGAAATATTATGAGGAAAGGGGAACCAGAAAGCGCAACTGCGAGATCAACCGTATTGTTCAGGGCTGCGTAGGCGTGCGCCGTACCACAGGACAGCATCCCGGCGGTATCATCGTACTGCCTTTAGGCGAAGAAATCTATTCATTTACACCGGTACAGCATCCGGCTAATGATATGACTACTTCCACAGTTACTACTCATTTTGATTACCATTCCATTGACCACAACCTGTTAAAGCTGGATATCCTTGGACACGATGATCCGACCATGATCCGTATGCTTCAGGACCTGATCGGACTGGACCCGGTTAAAGATATTCCTTTGGACAGTCCGGAGGTTATGAGTCTGTTCCAGAATACATCTGCGCTTGGAATCACACCAGATGATATTGGCGGCTGCCCTTTAGGTGCTCTTGGCGTTCCGGAGTTTGGTACTGACTTTGCGATGCAGATGCTTCTGGATACAAAGCCTAAATATTTCTCAGACCTGGTACGTATTGCCGGTCTGGCTCATGGTACGGACGTATGGCTGGGAAATGCCCAGACTTTGATCCAGGAAGGAAAAGCAACCATTCAGACGGCAATCTGTACCCGAGATGATATTATGATTTATCTGATCGCCCAGGGCATGGAACAGGGACTTTCCTTTACTATCATGGAGAGTGTGCGAAAAGGTAAGGGGTTAAAGCCGGAGTGGGAAGAAGATATGAAAGCCCATGGCGTACCGGACTGGTATATCTGGTCCTGTAAGAAGATCAAGTACATGTTCCCAAAGGCTCATGCGGCAGCTTATGTTATGATGGCATGGCGTATTGCCTACTGTAAGATCTTTTATCCGCTGGCTTATTACGCAGCCTTTTTCAGTATCCGTGCCAGTGCCTTTTCTTACGAGATCATGTGTCAGGGAAGAGATAAGCTGGAATATTACCTGGCAGATTATAAAAAACGTTCAGATACCCTTTCTAAAAAGGAACAGGATACGCTGAGGGATATGCGTATCGTCCAGGAAATGTATGCCAGAGGTTTTGATTTTGTACCTATTGATATCTACAAGGCAAAAGCAAGACATTTTCAGATCATTGACGGTAAGCTGATGCCTTCTTTAAGCAGTATTGACGGCTTAGGTGAAAAAGCGGCAGAAGCAGTGGTAGATGCAGTAAAAGACGGGCCATTCCTTTCAGTAGAAGATTTTTCCGGACGTACCAAGGTAAATGGAACCATCTGTTCTCTGATGTCAGATCTGGGACTGCTTAAGGATCTTCCTCAGTCCAATCAGTTATCATTGTTTGACTTATAAAAGAATCTATGGTATATTTTTGAAGAGTTTTTTCACATGAAAAGTGTGGAAAAACTCTTTCTTGCGCTTTATGGGTAATTGACGCGCCAAAGCGCTAAAGTGTATGCGCTGAAATAAATATGAAAACAGCGTAAATCAAAGCAAACGGGGGTTAATACTTTCAATGGAACGCGAAAAATTTTCTTCCAGACTGGGCTTTATCCTGATATCTGCAGGCTGTGCCATTGGTCTGGGCAATGTGTGGAGATTCCCTTACATTGTAGGAGCTTACGGAGGAGCTGCTTTTGTGCTGATCTATCTGGCATTTCTTCTGATCCTTGGTCTTCCTATTGTAGTAATGGAATTTGCCGTAGGACGGGCCAGCAAGCGCAGCGCAGCCCTTTCCTTTAATATGTTAGAGCCAAAAGGCACCAAGTGGCATCTGATCCGCTATGCAGCTATGGCAGGAAACTATATGCTGATGATGTTCTATACAACGGTAGCCGGATGGATGATCTACTATTTCATCAAAATGCTCCGTGGTGATTTTACAGGTCTTGATTCAGATGCAGTAGCAGGAGAGTTTACCAATATGCTTGGTAATCCGGCACTGATGACCGGATTTATGATTTTTGTTGTTATTCTGTGTTTTGGCATTTGTGCTCAGGGATTGGTAGCAGGCGTAGAACGTATTACAAAAATCATGATGGTCTGCCTGTTATTCCTTATGATGGCACTGGCTGTTCACTCTATGGTATTAAAAGGCGGAGCACCTGGACTTGAATTTTACTTAAAGCCTGATTTTGGAAAAATGGTAGATGCAGGACTGGGAAATTCCATTTTTGCAGCTATGGGGCAGTCCTTCTTTACATTGAGTATCGGTATCGGTGCACTGGCTATTTTCGGAAGTTATATTGGAAAAGAGCACCGTTTAACCGGTGAGGCGATCAGTATTACTATTCTGGATACCCTGGTTGCATTTATGGCAGGTCTGATCATTTTCCCGGCATGTTTTGCATATGGGGTTGAGCCGACATCCGGTCCATCTTTGATCTTTATCACACTGCCAAACGTATTTAACCACATGGCCGGCGGAAGACTGTGGGGAAGTTTGTTCTTTGTATTTATGTCCTTTGCAGCTCTTTCCACTGTAATTGCAGTATTCCAGAACATTATCTCTTTTGCAACAGACCTTACCGGCTGCTCTGTAAAGAAAGCGGTAGCCTGGAATCTGGTGATCATTATTATTTTATCCCTTCCATGCGTGTTCGGATTTAATATCTGGAGCAGTTTTCAACCTTTAGGTGCAGGATCCAATATCCAGGATCTGGAAGATTTTATCCTCAGTGATAACCTGCTTCCGATCGGAAGTCTTTTTTATCTTCTTTTCTGTACCAGCCGTTATGGATGGGGATTTGAAAAGTTCCTGGCAGAAGCAAATGAAGGATCTGGCATTAAGTTCCCGCGATGGGCACGTTTTTATGTAAGTTACATTCTTCCGCTGATCGTGATCTTTATCCTGGTGCAGGGATATATTGCGAAGTTCTTTTAATTAGCGTAAATTAAACAGAGATCAGTTTATAATCAAAGCTCCACAGACTTCTATAAAGGTTTAGTAACTTATAGAAAGGTTGCGGAGCTTATTTTATTTGAGCTGCATATAATAAAAAAGGTTATTCTTTAAATTATCATACTTTCAATTTCATACAGGAAGGTTTCTTGTATAGATTCTGGATTCATGATATCATAAAAGAAATGGAAATCTGTGCGAATCTATATGAAAGGAGCGGCAGAGATGAAAGGGTTAAATATTCCAGTTGGAGTTTCTGATTTTGAAAAAATTCGAAGCAATGGATATTACTATATTGATAAGTCTGGATTGATTGGAGAACTTTTAAGAGCAGGTGCAGAAGTTACGCTGATCACTCGTCCACGTAGGTTTGGTAAAACACTTGGAATGAGTATGCTGGAAAATTTCTTTGATATTCGTAAGGATAGCAGGGAATTGTTTGAAGGACTTGAAATTTCAGAAAGACAGGATTTATGCAGCAAATGGATGAATCAGTGGCCTACTGTGTTTCTGTCTTTAAAAAGTGTAGAGGGTCTTAATTTTGAAGGTGCGTATCAGCAGCTGGTTTATGAAATTTCACTTTTATATCAGAAACATGATTATCTTTTGGAAAGTACTGCTTTAAGTGAGCAGGACAAATTTCTTTTTAAGCAATTAAGGAACCGGCAGTCTGAAAAAACGGATGTAATGCGTTCTTTACAGCTTCTTACAAGATTGCTGGAGCAGCATTATAACAAGAAAGTAATCCTTCTGATCGATGAATATGATGTACCAGTGGCAAAGGCAAATAACCATGGTTATTACAATGAAATGCTGGATGTGATGAAAGGACTGATGCAGGCCTTAAAGGATAATACGTCCCTTTGTTTTGCCGTTATTACTGGATGCCTGAGGATTGCAAAAGAGAGCATCTTTACGGGAACAAACAATTTTGTTTCTGATACGATCACAGATTCCCGTCTCAGTGAATATTTTGGATTTATGCAAAGGGAAGTAGACCAGATCCTCAAAGATGGGGATATAGAGGACAAGGCAGACAGTATTAAAGAATGGTATGATGGATATCATTTTGGTGAATTTGATATTTATTGTCCCTGGGATGTGATGAATTATCTTCTGGAACTGCAGAGAAATCCGAAAGCCAAACCAGTCAGCTATTGGAAGAATACCAGTGATAATGCCATTATCCGGTCATTTATTGATTACGCAGGAAACAGTATTACTAAAAAGCTGGAGACTTTGATGTCAGGCGGATATAACATTCAGAGAGTAGATGAAAGCTTAACTTACGATTATCTCCATTCTTCTGAAGATAACCTGTGGAGTCTGTTGTATCTGACAGGATATCTGACAAAGGCAAGAGAGGAAGATCATGCTGGCGAATTACCAGAGGGAACAGTTGCACTTATAATTCCAAATGCAGAAATAAAGGAGATTTTTGAAACGACCGTGATCCGGTGGTTTGATGACAGTGTAAAGAAATGGAACAGGAACGCCTTATTTGATGCAGTATGGAAGGGAGACAGTGAAGGTCTTACCAGGGAAATGAGCTGTTTATTGAAAAAGACCATAAGCTATCATGATTATAAAGAAGATTTCTACCATACGTTTCTTGCAGGGATCTTTGCAGGAGCCGGATATATGGTAGATTCCAATAAAGAGCATGGAGAAGACCGCAGTGATGTGGTTGTGGATGATCCTGCAAATGGCAGAATAGCGATCTTTGAAGCGAAGTATACAAAGGAACTGGATGATCTGGAACGTACATGTGATAAGGCTTTACAGCAGATTGATGACAGGATGTATGCTGAGGAATATAAAGATGATTATGATCAGATCCTTTGTTATGGGATTTCATTTTTCAAAAAGCGCTGCAGGGTAAAAAAGAAATAAGCATAGTTTTGACCCGACATTGGCAAAGAATGGAAATGGAGGTATGATTTGTCACTCCTTAAGATTATTGCAATGGATAATTCCTTACTGGCTGTAAAGGGATATTAACCATAAATAAATTGTAGTAGTTTATAAATGGGAGATGCTGATATGAGGTGATCAGGATGTGCGGAAGATATTTTGTAGATAATGAGATGTGGAGAGAGATACGTAAGATATGCAGGCAGATGGATGATGCCAAACTGAAAGTGACAGCAGGAGATGTAAGACCTACGGATATGGCTGTGGTACTAACAGGAATGAAGCATATTCAGTTAGAAAAGATGCAATGGGGATTTACACGGCAAGACCATCCGGGATTATTGATCAATGCCAGAGCTGAAACAGTTCTTGACGCTTCTGTGTCAAACATATATTCTGTTTTATTTATTCTTGCAAACCACCCGCAGAGCCCCATTCGCATTCCGCTTCGCTTCATGTTCATGTTGTGCTATATGTTACAGTAGTGTTACTCAGAAAAAAATTGGCAGTTTGCATAGGATTTGGAAATTATGATTTACATATTTGCACGAGAATCCTGGGGATTGGAAGTATGCCATGTCTTATTGTTTTTTTAGATAATATGCTTATTATTCTGCTGAATGCAATGCTTCGGAAATATGGTGGAACAATGGGTGACCAGTATATTTTTTATGCGAGCCCGTTTGCTGATATAGTAGGAGCAATATTTACATTACTTATGACGAAGCCTGTACCCAGCGTATTCGGGATAATGTAGGTGATGACATTATATTGCTTAATTCTGATGTTATTATAAATATGGGGCGTGAAGGATTGCTGGCTGATCTGTCTGATGTAGAAGGTTCCGACCAGATTATTCCCTCTGTCCGTGCAACTGTAACTGTGAATGGAAAAATGGTTGCATTCCCACGAGAGTATGTTGCCTATGGCTTGATTGTCAATAATGACATTCTGAAAGAGCATGGATTGGAGATACCGCAGACAATTAATGACTTTTTTGATTGTTGTGAAAAGCTGAAAGCTGATGGAATGGAGATTCCAATGCAGGCAAATCGTTGGTGGCTGGAATGTTTTGTGCTGACACAGGGATTTGCAGACTTCTATCAGTCAGATAATATGGACCAGTTGATCACGAATCTGAACAGTGGTGCAACCAAAATGAGCGAATATATGCGATCCGGCTTTGAGTTCTTAAAAACATGTATTGACAAGGGCTATATAGATGCTGAACTTGCTAATTCTTACGAAGCATTCGATGAGAGGGATGCATTCCTTGCTCACGAATCTGCATTTATGACATCCTTTACTGGTGCGGTCACTGGTGAAGGTCGGAAATTGAACAACTACGATTTTGATCCTCGGATTGTCGGTTTTCCTACTAAGGATGGACGAGTGGCACTTGCATCCGCGACAGGATTGTCTATCCCAGCAGCCGACAAAAATATGGGTAATGCTAAAAGAGCATTGGCTGCCCTGTGTTCAGCAGAAGCCAAATGCACTGCAGATTTCAGCGGTATCTTTCTTTCTGCGCAATTCTGTGTATGCAGAATAGAAGTTCTGTGTTGTGGAAAACTTCTGATGTCCCAGCATTCGGGAAACCACTTCGATCGGCACATTATGATCCAAAAGATAGGCTGGTGATTTTTCAGGACGGTCTCACATACGGATTTCCCTTCTTTTTATAATTCTGAAATGTAATTTCTGCAGTCATCATAGTCTGCCTTTCGATATTATTTTCTATATAGACTATGGAGGATTGAAAAATTACTGAGAGAATGTATTCTTACTTATAAATACTTATCACGCCTTATTCCACCGGAACACGAAAAAAGCCCCCAAAAGACTGGAAACCCTTGAATTTCCTTGCCTTTTTGGAGCTTTTCATGTGTCATATAAAAGCCACTGGCCGGACTCGAACCGGCGACCCACGCATTACGAATGCGTTGCGCTACCAACTGCGCTACAATGGCATATTTATACTTATTTTTAATTAAATAAATAAGACCGCTGCAACAGCAGCAGCCTTATTATAATATGACCTGACCGGGAATCGAACCCGGGTTTACGCCGTGAGAGGGCGTCGTCTTGACCGCTTGACCATCAGGCCTAAATAAATCGAGGCGACGTGATTCGAACACGCGACCTCTGCGTCCCGAACGCAGCGCTCTACCAAACTGAGCCACGCCTCGATCTCGATTACGTTACACAGTATAATACACATTCTTCCAATTGTCAACTATAAATTTTCAAAATTTTTAATTTTTTTTAGACAACTAGAAAAATAATAAATGATCAGAAAGTAGATAAGCACAGACATTGATTGCTGCATTCAGCTTAGAAGAAGGTATGCCGATAAATCTGGTGGTTGAAAGGCTGTTTTGACAGTCATATAATTAAAGCAGTTTAAAAATATGATCTGTATATGAGGAGCAGTGACATAAGATGAAGCTGGCAATGTACCAAATGAAGAATGCGGGTAGCATGGATCTGAACCTGGAAAAAAGTCTGAACGCAGTTAAGGAGGTAGCTGAAAATCATGCAGATATGATTTTGTTTCCAGAGGTTTAGCTGACAGAATTTTTTCCACAATTTGAATCACAGGATAAATCAGCTTATCAGATAACCTTGGATTCCCCCATTGTAAAAGCTTTTCAGGAAGCCTGCAAAAAGAATCATATTATGGCTGTTCCGAATTTGTACTTAAAATCCTATGGAAGAAAAGACGGCAAAAAGGCCTAGGATGCCAGTCTTTTGATTGATCAAGATGGAAAAATTGGTATTGTGGTATGTTTTGACCGGCATTATCCGGAAAGTATCCGCACAGAAGCACTTATGGGTGCAGATTGTATTCTTGTTCCCACTGCAAATACGAAAACAGAGCCTATGGAAATGTTTGAGCAGAAGATATCAGAATCAGGAAAACTTCTTTTATCCATTATCAATAATGTTCTTGATATGTCCCGTATAGAAAGCGGGAAAGTTGAGCTTGATGAAAGTTATGTAAATGTTACAGATACAATGGGACGAATAAACGGGGTTTTTGAAGAGGATATAAAGAAAAAAGGAATCCATTTTACGCATGAGGTGGATGTGCAGCATCCGTATATTATGTGCGATGTTGCAAAAGTGCATGAGATCCTTGTTAATCTTATCAGCAATGCAGTAAAATATACGCCTGATAGGGGATCTGTATCCGTAAGAACCACGGAAATCCCAGATAACAAAGAAGGCAGTATAAAGATAAAAATTGAGGTTGCAGATACGGGAATCGGAATGAGCAAAGAGTTTATTCCGTCACTTTTTGTCCCATTTTCCCGTGAGCGAAATACAACAACCGGACGGGTTGCAGGAACAGGTCTGGGGATGTCTATCATAAAAAAATATATTGATATGATGGATGGAACCATTGATGTTGAAAGTGAATTAGGAAAAGGAACCAAATTCACAGTGATTCTCAGACACAAAATAGCGGATAAAATGTATTTTGATAAAAAAGCAGAAAACAGTACAGCTATTCCTGCTTCTGATACATCCATTCGCGGAAAACATATTTTACTGGCTGAGGATAATGACCTGAATGCAGAAATAGCAATAACGATTTTAGAAGATAAGGGACTTTCGGTGGATCGTGTTGAAGATGGTATTCAATGTGTGGCTAAAAAAGGATAGACTTGATGACTTTTTGATAATATGTGATATACTGGGTTTGAATTTGGCAGTAGGGAAGAATATGGAAAAAATTAAAACAACGAAAAACAAAAAATCAAATGTTTATTTAACATGGATCATACTTGGAATGGTCGTGGGGATCCTTTTAGAGTGTCTGCTTACCGTCAGGGCCGGCTGTTTGGGAGAATGGCAGGAGAGAACAATTCTGGATCTGGAAAGCATGATAAACGAAGAAAAACTGGAACTGACAGACTGTACCGTGGAAGATGGCAGTATTCTGTCAGAAGATGCCAACGCCATGATGATTTTTCATGGAACCCAGGATTGGGGCAGATACGGCTGACTTTTCGTGAACCGGTTACAGGACCAGCCACAGCAGAATGGTACAATTCACCATCAGAAGATGATAAATTTGACCGTTTTCGCCGTCAGGAAGGCTATATCATGCCGGGAAAAGACAAGGCAAAGATAAATCTTTCAGGAAAGGATAATGGGAATCTTCGATTAAATATCCATGGAAATTTCCGTCTTGGATCCATTGAAGTAGCAGAGCGGATATCTGTAAAAGCGCTTTCTTTTGGAATAATCCTGGGACATTTTAACTGGCTGCGGCTGAGTTTCTTGGTGCGTCAGGCTTCTGTCTGCTCAAAAAAGAAAGGGAACAGACAAAAACAGAAACACGGCATGTCTCCAAAAAGGAAAAACGCTGCGTTTATCTGGATGGGATCCGGATCCTGGCCGCAATTTTAGTGATCATTGTCCATGTGATCGCAAACCAGTCGATCTTGTTCATGTTAATGGCGTCTGCCATTTATGTGATATTTCTCCATGGAGACCAGCTGCTTGCGCCTGGACGAAAGGTGCTGGCATCCATAAGCCGTTACAGTTATTCTATTATTCTGATCCACTGGTATATTTTGATCCGGGTCGTACACAACGGCTGGTTTCATTCAGGAATGAATCAATATCTGCAGGTGATTTTGCCTATCCTCTGGTGTGCGCTGCTGTCTGTTGTTTCGTCCTGGGTGATTGATCGTTTTCTGATAGATATCATTTTAGAAAGGTTGAAGAATATAAAATGTTAGGTATTGTATTTGCTTTTTTATTTTTGATCTGTGTATTTAAGTTTGTTGGACTTTTGCTTGCAGTGTGCGGAAAGGTAATGGGAGCTGTATTCAGTATGCTGGGCTTTATTATTTCACTGGCTGCAGGAGTATTGGTATTCGGGCTTTCAGCTGCCTTTTCCATGATTCTTTTAGGAGTTGCAGCTGTATGGCTACTGATCAGGATTATACTATAACCAGGTCTGGTAAAAGTCAAAAAACGGGGATGCTTATTGAGCGGCATTCCCGTTTTCGTTTTCATAACCATATGTAACATAATCCATCATGGCATCTGTTGTTTCATCATCACGGATAAAGCTCATAAGGATCTGATTGATCTTCTCAATCCGTTCGGAGGGAAAACTTTTTCCTGTTTCTGCATCAGAAAGTTCCTGGCGCATTTCAAATAAAGTATCTTTGCGCTCAGGGCATGGAAGTCCAAGTGCCTTTGCCACTGTTCCAATGGCACAGTAAGCTTCAATAGGAGAGGACATATGAGCCGGTGGATTAAACCTGGCTTTGATATCCAGAGCCATTTTTATGATATAAGACAAGAAATCACCTTCTTTCTGGGAATGATTTTACCACAGAACCAGCTGTTTTTACAGAAAGGAATCTGTTTTATATATTTTTTTAACACTTGGTCTGCTTTTAAAATCTGGCATAGTATGGTATACTCATATAAATGGCAAAGGCATTTTATCTGCTTTTTTCATAATCGTATACAGGAGTGACAAACTAAAGTATGAAAAACTCAAAATTCCGTTTTTTTATGGACTGGGGTCTTACTGCGCTGGCAGTGATTGCTTTCAGTCTCCTTTTATGTTTTGCATTATTAAAATTTGCAGTGATCGCAAAAGTGATCGGCAAAATTGTTACGATCCTCATGCCTATTATTTACGGTGGTGTACTGGCATATCTGATGCTTCCGGTATACAATGTTGCGGAAAGATATATTCTTGATCTGTCAGGAAAAGCCATAAAAAATAAGGACAGCTGCAGCAGACTTGCAAAAGGCATTGCTACGCTGGTCAGTTTGGCTGTTTTATTTGCCATTGTTGTTGGCCTGTTTGCCATGCTGATCCCACAGATCTATGAAAGTATCATCGGCTTTCAGGACAGTCTGGCAGAATACATCAATAACCTGACCCTTTGGCTTGGAAAACTCCTTCAGGACAATGAACACCTGGAGGAAAGCATTATGCCATACTATAATGAGGCGGTTATGCGTTTCCAGAACTGGATCGCTACCGATCTGGTGCCTAATATTTCCCTGATCTTTGACCGTGTTTCCAGCGGAGTGATCAGTTTTGTTACTGTTTTAAAAAATCTGCTGATCGGACTTATTGTTATGGTGTACTTTTTAAACATAAAAGATACATTGTGTGCCCAGGCAAAGAAAATGGTCTATGGATTTTTAAATGTAAAGACAGCGAACCGGCTGATCGGTGAGGTGCGTTTTGCCCACAAGATATTTGGCGGTTTTATTACAGGAAAACTCTTAGATTCCCTGATCATCGGCATTATGTGCTTCTTTTCGCTGAAGTTCTTAAAGATGCCTTATGTACTTCTGATCAGCGTGATCGTAGGTGTTACCAATGTGATCCCTTTCTTTGGACCATTCATCGGAGCAGTACCAAGTGCGTTTCTGATCCTTTTGGTAGATCCTATGAAATGTCTGTATTTCCTGATCTTCATACTGGTACTTCAGCAGTTTGATGGAAATATCCTTGGACCAAAGATATTAGGAGACTCTACAGGACTTCCAAGTTTCTGGGTATTGTTTTCAATCCTGCTGTTTGGCGGACTTTTTGGATTTGTGGGAATGATCATTGCAGTCCCCACTTTTGCAGTTATATACAGGACACTGTCTTTATATGTGAAAAGTGCTCTTAAAAAAAGAAATTACTCCGAAAATACACCTGATTACTGCCGACTTCATCATATAGATCCACGGACGGGAGATTTTATTGATATGAACCAATGGCTGGCAGAAGGAAAAGAGGCAGTGGATGTCCCTGATGAAACAGCTGAAAGCGAAGCGCCAAAGGAATCGGAAAACACAGAAAAGGAATAACACTTCGCGCATCCCGGAATATAATAATAAGCCATATCCTATATATAGGATATGCAAAAACTTGTAAAATACCTGCAAAAACGAGACTATGAGAAAATCTCTGTAAATTAGATTCTTCTATGATAATGAAGGGTGAGAAGCTTACAAATCAGGCTTTTCACCCTTGTTTTATATATAACAGTTACTGCTGGGCATGTCAAGAGCAGGC
>UQTA01000049.1 GCA_900543885.1 uncultured Clostridium sp. | reverse complement strand
CAAAGTTATTTAACAGAGAATCATAGATTTCCTTAAACATCTGCGGATCCTTTGGTGAATAGTATCCATTGGTCAGCTGCATCAGGACTCTGCGGATCTGCGGATCATTGTTGAAGATATCCATTGGGTTGTAGCCGCCATTATTTTCATAGTTAATGACTTCATCTGCAGAAAGACCGAAGATAAAGGCATTTTCCTTTCCAACTTCTTCTACGATCTCAACGTTTGCTCCGTCCATGGTTCCCAGAGTAAGAGCACCGTTTAACATGAACTTCATGTTACCGGTACCGGAAGCCTCTTTGCTGGCTGTGGAGATCTGCTCACTGACATCCGCTGCCGCGAAAATGATCTCTGCGTTGGATACACGGTAATCTTCAATAAATACTACCTTGATCTTGCCGCCGATGGACTTATCGTTGTTGATCACATCAGCCACGGAATTGATCAGTTTAATGGTCAGTTTTGCACGGCGGTAACCTGCTGCTGCCTTTGCGCCGAAGATAAAGGTTCTTGGAACCATATCCATGTTTGGATTATCCTTTAACTGGTTGTAAAGGTACATAACATGAAGGATATTCATCAGCTGACGCTTATACTCATGAAGTCTCTTTACCTGTACATCAAAGATGGAATTTGGATCTACATCAATGCCATTGTGCTCCTTGATATACTTAGCCAGACGGACTTTATTCTTATATTTAATATCCAGGAATTCTTTCTGGCATTCCTTATCATCTGCAAACGCTGCCAGTTCTTTAATATGAGGCAGATTTGTGATCCAGTCATCACCGATCTTATCTGTTACCCAGTCAGCTAATAATGGGTTGCCATGAAGCAGGAAACGTCTCTGGGTGATACCATTGGTCTTATTATTGAACTTCTCTGGCATCATCTCATAGAAGTCTTTTAATTCTTCATGCTTTAAGATCTCTGTATGCAGTCTTGCAACACCATTTACAGAGAAACCGGCTACAATGGCCATATAAGCCATTCTTACCTGGCCGTTGTATACAACTGCCATCTTTGCGATCTTATCCTGATCACCAGGATATCTCTGCTGAACCTCATTTACAAAACGGCGGTTGATCTCTTCTACGATCTGGTAGATACGTGGAAGCAGGCGGGAGAATAAGTCTACCGGCCACTTTTCCAGTGCCTCAGACATAATGGTATGGTTGGTGTATGCACAGGTTCTGGTGGTAATATCCCATGCTTCATCCCAGGTAAGTCCCTCATCGTCTAAGAGGATACGCATTAACTCAGGGATTGCTACCGTTGGATGTGTATCATTTAACTGGAATACCACCTTCTCCGGGAACTGATGGATATCATCATGTTTTTCTTTAAATTTCTGTACAGCTCTCTGAACACTGGCAGAAATGAAGAAATACTGCTGTTTTAAACGCAGTTCCTTACCTGCATAATGGTTATCGTTTGGATAAAGAACCTCAACGATATTCTTAGCCAGGTTTTCCTGTTCAACTGCCTTCTGATAATCACCACGGTCAAAAGAATCCAGGTTAAAGGTATTCACTGGTTCTGCATCCCAGATACGAAGTGTATTTACAATGTGATTGCCATAGCCTACAACCGGAAGATCATATGGAACTGCCTTTACAGACTGATAGCCTTCCTGCACGAAATGGCTCATTCCGTTGCGGTCCTCAATACGTACATAACCACCGAATTTTACTTCTACTGCGTACTCCGGACGGCGGATCTCAAATGGATTGCCATTTTCCAGCCAGTTATCCGGAACTTCTACCTGATAACCGTCTTCGATTTTCTGCTTAAACATACCATAACGGTAGCGGATACCACAGCCATATGCCGGATAACCCAAAGTTGCCAGAGAATCCAGGAAACATGCTGCCAGACGTCCTAAACCGCCATTTCCTAATGCTGCATCTGGTTCCTGATCTTCAATGGCGTTTAAATCAAAGCCCATTTCATCCAATGCTTCTGCGATCTCTTTGTAGTTGCGCAGATTGATCATATTGTTTCCAAGGGCACGACCCATTAAAAACTCCATGGACAGATAGTAAAGAGTCTTTACATCTCTTTTCTCATATTCCTTGTGGGTTGTCATCCACTGGTCAATGATATCGTCTTTTACAGTATAAGCCACAGCCTGGAAGATCTGCTGCGGGGTTGCTTCGTCGATGGTACGGCGGAACATATTTTTAACATTAAAGGTTACTGCGCTTTTAAACATTGCCTTGTCAAAGCCTGTATTTTTCATAGCCTTCCTCCTCATTTTCCAATATGCTTTCTTGCAAAAAAGCACATTCCGATTTGGATCTGCCATACGCCCCGGCGCATTGCTGATCCTGCTGATAAAACAAGGGACAGGAATCATTTCTGCCCTGTCCCTCATATTACCATTTTTTCTGGTCTATTTCAACTTAAATACAGATATTAAACCAGATTTTACAACCACTATATGGCTATTTTACAGCTTCTCTACACCTAACATAACAGTTTCGCCGTTGATGTTCCACTCTTTGGTGAAGCCCTTCATTTCACCTAAATGGATGTAATCAGCCATAACTTCGCCCTTGATCTCATCTGCGTTGCTCTTCATCAGCTCTGCGATCTTGTCATTATTGGCCTGATATACACCAATATGGTCCATAACCTCGAAACCAGCTTCCTTACGCATAGTCTGGATCTTGCTGATCACCTCACGGACAAAGCCTTCTTCGATCAGCTCTGGAGTCAGGTTGGTATCCAGGACAACGGTTACATAGTTGTCTTCTTCTGTTACATAACCATCTTTCTTTGCTACATCGATCAGCAGGTCATCCTTTGTAAGAACAACTTCCTGTCCATCAAAGTCGAAGGTTAAAGCACCGGTGTTATTTAAGGTATCCATAGCAGCGCTTCCGTCTAAGTTGGTCAATGCTTCACGGATCTTTCCTAACAGCTTGCCGTATTTTGGTCCTACAGTCTTTAACTGTGGCTTAAATGTGTAAGAAGTAAAGGCTCTTACGTCATCTGTAAAGGTTACTTTCTTAACATTTAACTCATCTTCAATGATCTCTACATAGAAATCAGATAATGCATGATCTGCCTTTACATACATCTGGGCGATCGGCTGACGGTTCTTGATATTTGCTGTATTTCTGGCAGCACGGCCCATAACAACCGTATCCAGAACTTCATCCATATCTGCTTCCAGCTTCTCATCGATCCATTCTTCCTTTACAGTTGGGAAGTCGCACAGATGAACACTTTCAGGAGCAGTCTTGTCGATCTTTCTTACCAGGTTCTGGTAGATCTGCTCTGTCATGAATGGGATCATAGGAGCAGCAGCCTTTGCAACAGTTACTAAAGCGGTATACAGAGTCATATAAGCATTGATCTTATCCTGCTCCATGCCCTTTGCCCAGAAACGCTCACGGCTTCTGCGCACATACCAGTTACTCATCTCATCTACGAATTCCTGAAGAGCCTTTGCAGCCTCAGGGATACGGTAGTTCATCAGGTTGTCATCTACTGCCTTGACCATGGAATTCATCTTGGAAAGCAGCCACTTATCCATTACCGGCAGCTTATCATATTCTAAGCTGTACTTGGTAGCGTCAAAGTTATCAATATTTGCATACAGTACCCAGAATGCATAGGTATTCCATAAGGTACCCATGAACTTTCTCTGTCCTTCGGTCACTGCCTTATCCTGGTATCTCTTCGGGATCCATGGAGCGGAGCAGGTGTAGAAGAACCATCTGATGGCATCTGCGCCATGCTTCTGTAGGGTATCAAATGGGTCAACTGCATTTCCTTTGGACTTACTCATCTTCTGTCCATTTTCATCCAGAACCAGACCCATTACTACTACATTCTCATAAGGAGCCTTATTAAACAGTAAGGTAGACTCAGCTAACAGGGAATAGAACCATCCACGTGTCTGGTCTACAGCCTCAGAAATAAACTGAGCCGGGAACTGGGACTCAAACAGTTCCTTATTTTCAAATGGATAATGATGCTGAGCAAATGGCATTGCACCAGAATCGAACCAGCAGTCGATTACTTCCGGTACACGCTTCATCTGCTTGCCGCACTTCGGGCAGCGGATGGTAACAGCATCAATATATGGGCGGTGAAGCTCAATATCATCCGGGCAGTTATCAGACATGCTCTTTAACTCTTCAATACTTCCGATAGAATGCTGATGTCCACACTCACACTCCCAGATATTTAATGGAGTTCCCCAGTATCTGTTTCTGGAAATGCCCCAATCCTGAATGTTCTCCAGCCAGTCACCGAAACGGCCTTTACCAATAGACTCTGGTACCCAGTTAATGGTGTTGTTGTTGCGGATCAGATCATCCTTAACAGCGGTCATCTTGATGAACCAGGATTCTCTTGCATAGTAGATCAGAGGAGTACCGCATCTCCAGCAATGAGGATAGCTGTGCTCAAATGCAGGAGCATCATATAACAGGCCTTTTTCCTTTAAGTCTTTTAATACTAACGGATCTGCATCCTTTACAAACTTGCCTGCAAATGGGGTATCAGCTGCCATATCACCCTTTGCGTCAACTAACTGGACGAAAGGCAGGTTGTACTTACGGCCTACATTGGCATCGTCTTCACCAAATGCAGGAGCAATGTGTACGATTCCGGTACCATCTGTTAATGTTACATAGGTATCGCAGACAACATAATATGCTTTCTTGTGCTGTTTCTCGCAGTATGGTACGGAGCAGTCATATAATGGCTCGTATTCCTTAAATTCCAGATCCTTACCTACATAAGTTTCCAGAACTTCACAGCCTTCTCCTAATACCTTCTCCATCAGAGCATGTGCGATATAGTAGGTATAGCCGTCTGGTGCTTTTACTTTTACGTATTCCTCATTTGGGTTTACACAAAGTGCCAGGTTGCTTGGAAGAGTCCATGGAGTTGTGGTCCATGCCAGAATATAGGCATCTTCCCCTTTTACTTTAAAACGTACCACTGCTGAACGCTCTTTTACGTCCTTGTATCCCTGTGCTACCTCATGAGAGGAAAGAGGGGTACCGCAGCGTGGGCAGTAAGGAACTACCTTAAAGCCCTTGTATAACAGGCCCTTGTCCCAGATCTGCTTTAATGCCCACCACTCAGACTCGATGAAGTTATTGTGATAGGTAACATATGGATTATCCATATCAGCCCAGAAACCAACAGTACCGGAGAAATCTTCCCACATACCTTTGTATTTCCAAACACTTTCCTTACACTGCTTGATAAATGGCTCCAGGCCATATTTTTCGATCTGATCCTTTCCGTCAAGACCTAACTTCTTCTCTACTTCCAGCTCTACAGGAAGTCCGTGGGTATCCCATCCGGCCTTTCTTGGTACCATATAGCCTTTCATAGCGCGGAATCTTGGGATCATATCCTTGATAACACGGGTCTCAACGTGGCCGATATGTGGCTTGCCGTTTGCAGTTGGCGGTCCATCGTAAAATACATACGGCTGGCAGCCTTCACGCATCTTAATACTTTTCTCAAAAATGTGTTCATCTTCCCAGAACTTTTCGACTTCTTTTTCTCTTTCCACAAACTTCAGGTCTGTGGGGACTTTGTCATACATCCTTGCTTTCCTCCATTTTCTAAATATGTTCTCTCGGAATCTTTTTGTGCCTGATTTTGTGAGATGATTTTTTGTCAGTTGTGCCCAAATTTCTGAGGCGTACGCGGTGCGTACGTTGATGAAATTCGGGTGCGGCTGGCGGAAAATCAGCCACAAAGGCAGGTGCATGAAAGACTCCGAGAGAACATAAATTTACAGAATGTCTCACAGGTACTTTTCAGAGTTTTCGCTCTGAATTTTTAATAAATGGATCTGTCACCTGACGGTGCGTCACCGTAAAAGAAAAAGCTTCCATCCCCGTAAAAGGACGAAAGCTTAAATTCGTTCAACCACCTGTTACTGCATACCATCATATGAGTTCCCTTAACGCAGGAAATGCGGCCCGGCCTACTTAAAAGATTCAGCTGGCAGCTCCGGAGTGATCTTCTCCTCTTTCCTACTGATACCGGATTTCCACCTGCACCGGCTCTCTGTGACGTTTGGAAAAGGATACTGTCTCCTTCTTGGCTTTTCATTTATAACCTTTATAATCTTGTTACAACGACTCCATTATAATAACTGAAAATAGAAATGTCAACGGCTAAAACTGGATAAATCGTGACGAAAATCGTAACCACCGTTTCTGAAATTCGTTCTTTATAAAAGATTTCATCCAAAAAACAACTCCATATCTTCTTCCACCGTAGTAATCCCTGCAATATGGAACTTCTCCACCAGCACTTTGGTCACCGCCGGAGACAGAAAAGCCGGAAGTGTAGGACCCAAATGGATATTTTGGATTCCCAGCGACAATAACGCCAGAAATACGATCACTGCTTTCTGCTCATACCAGGCAATGTTATAAATAATAGGAAGGTCATTAATATCATCTAAGCCAAACACCTCCTGAAGCTTCAAGGCGATCACTGCCAGTGAATAGGAATCGTTGCACTGGCCTGCATCCAGGATCCTTGGTATCCCGTCAATGTCTCCCAGTTTTAATTTATTGTACCGGTACTTTGCACAGCCTGCAGTTAAGATCACTGTATCCTTTGGCAGTGCTTTTGCAAATTTTGTATAATATTCACGGCTCTTCATACGCCCGTCGCAGCCTGCCATAACTACAAATTTCTTTATTTTCCCGGATTTTACTGCTTCCACTACCTTGTCAGCCAATGCGATCACCTGTGCATGGGCAAAACCGCCTGGAATGGTGCCAAACTCCAGTTCTTTCGGCGGCGGACATTTCTTTGCCTGCTCTATGATCTGGGAAAAATCTTTTGTTTCTCCTAATTTTCCCGGGATATAGGTACATCCCGGATATCCTGCTGCACCAGTTGTATACAGACGATCCTTATAACTTGCTTTTGGCGGCACAATGCAGTTGGTGGTCATAAGGATGGGACCATTAAACGCTTCAAATTCCTCTTTCTGCTGCCACCAGGCATTCCCATAATTTCCCACAAAGTGGGGATATTTCTTAAAAGCAGGATAACTGCAGGCAGGAAGCATTTCTGAATGGGTATACACATCCACTCCTGTTCCTTTGGTTTGCTCCAAAAGCATTTCCAGATCCCGCAGATCATGACCGGAAACCAGAATCCCCGGATTTTTCCTTACCCCAATATTCACTGCTGTAACCTCAGGATTTCCATAGGCCCCGGTGTTGGCAGCATCTAACATCGCCATTCCTTTTACCCCATACTCACCAGTTTTAAGTGTCAAAGCCACTAATTCCTCTGCCGTCAAATGATCATCCAACGTCTTTGCCAGCGTTTCCTGTATAAAGGCATCCAGTTTAGGATCTGTATGCATCAGGGCATTGGCATGTTTGGTATAGGCGCAAAGTCCCTTGATCCCATAGGTGATCAGCTGCTGCAGGCTTCGGATATCTTCATCTGGATTGGAAAGTACGCCTACCTTTCTGGCAATCGCCTCCCAATCCCCGCCTCCGTCCCACAAAGCAGCCTCAGAAAGCCCGGATCGGTCTTTTACTTTATTTAACAGTTCCTTTTTTACATGAAGTGTATCATGGATCTGTTTATCAATCGCCTCTTTGTCAAAATTGGCATTGGTGATCGTCATAAACAGATTCATCACCACCAGTCTGTTTTCTTCATCACTGATCTTTGTGCCTTCTTTACGCAGCCTTGTGGTTACAGCACTATATCCCTTCGTCACATACACCAAAAGGTCCTGGGCTGCTGCAACCTGTGGATTTTTACCGCAGACACCCGTCAGTGTACACCCGGTACAGTTGGCAGTCTCCTGACACTGGTAACAAAACATTTTATTTTCCATGGATCTGGTCTCCTTTGCATTAATAAATTTTTATAGTCCTTTGATAGATTTAGGATAACCATTTTTCCTAAAACCATGTGCATACAGCTGTACAAGTCTGGTTGCCAAGAATGTGTATTTCTTTTATACTAAGAAACAGATATACTTTCACATTTTTTGTAACCTTCTTTCTCGCAGCTGCAGGAAAGATACCGACTATATCACTTATTAAGGAATTTAATTTATGAAACTGAATGAAATTGAAATAACTGACTTTAACGACCCAAATCTTGACATCTACGCCCGCTGCAATGAAGCCCAGCTTCTCCACTACTTTGAACCGGCTCCCGGCGTTTTTATTGCTGAAAGCCCAAAAGTAATCCAACGGGCCTTAAATGCAGGATATGCGCCTATTTCTTTTTTGGCGGAGAAACGGCTGGTGGAAGCTGATTCTGGCGAGACCAGACAGCTTCTTGAAAAATATTCGGATGTACCAGTATTTACCGCTGAATACAGTGTGCTTACAAAATTAACCGGTTTTGCCTTAACCCGGGGCATGCTCTGCGCCATGAAACGGAAAGTACTTCCTTCTATAGAAGAGGTCTGTAAAAATGCCAGCCGCATTGCTATTTTGGAAAATGTGGTAAATCCTACCAATGCAGGTGCTATTATCCGCTCTGCAGCTGCCCTTGGAATGGACGCAGTCCTTTTTACCCAGGGATGCGCTGACCCACTTTACCGCCGTGCTTCCCGTGTGAGCATGGGAACTGTATTCCAGATCCCATGGACCATCCTTCCAAAAGATTTCTGGCCCGGCGCTGCTATGGATACTTTAAAAAATATGGGCTTTCAAACAGCAGCCATGGCTTTAAAAAACGATTCTGTATCCATTGATGATCCGGTTTTAGCTTCTCATGAAAAGCTGGCTATTATCCTTGGCACAGAAGGAGAAGGACTAAAAGATGCTACCATTACCGCCTGCGACTACACCGTTCTCATCCCTATGTTCCACGGAGTAGATTCCCTGAATGTAGCAGCCGCCAGCGCAGTTGCCTTCTGGCAGCTAAAAAAACACAAATAAGCTTGCAGCAAACAAAAGCTTTGTACATCTGCCTGTATGAGTCAGCTGTCTTGACAGCTGTATATTATGTTTGTATTTTTTTTAACAATTTATTTTCTTTTTTACATAATTATGCTATATTGTTACGGAAAACTTTACAAAAAGCCGGACACAGCTTTTTCAACTGGCAAAACTGACAGAATAGAAGAAAATCCAGGCTGTGCACCAGGAGGGAGTCAATTTTATGGACCACAGAAATCTCACACTACTTACTGACCTGTACGAACTGACGATGATGCAGGGATATTTTAAAGAAAAAGACGCAAACGAAACTGTCATCTTCGATATGTTCTATCGTACCAACCCCCATGGAAACGGCTTTGCCATCTGTGCTGGTCTGGAACAGGCCATTGAATACATCAAGGGACTTCACTTTGATGAAAGCGATATTGAATATTTAAGAAGTTTACATTTATTTGACGAGGACTTTTTAGAGTATCTGAGCACTTTCCGTTTTACCGGTGATATCTATGCCATTCCGGAAGGTACCGTTGTATTTCCAAGAGAATCTTTAATTAAGGTGATCGCGCCGATCATGCAGGCACAGCTGGTTGAGACCGCACTTCTTACTATTATCAACCACCAGAGCCTGATCGCTACCAAGACAGAACGTATTGTCCATGCTGCCAAAGGCGATGGCGTTATGGAATTTGGTCTTCGCCGTGCTCAGGGCGCCGATGCCGGTACTTACGGTGCAAGAGCTGCTATGATCGCAGGCTGCATCGGTACTTCCAATGTACTTTGCGGAAAAATGTTTGATGTCCCTGTAAAAGGAACTCACGCACACAGCTGGATCATGAGCTTCCCAGATGAGCTGACCGCTTTCCGTACCTATGCAAAACTGTATCCATCTGCATGTATCCTTTTAGTTGATACCTACGATACCTTAAAATCCGGTGTTCCAAACGCCATTAAAGTATTTAAGGAAATGAGAGAAGCAGGTATTCCTCTGACCTTCTATGGTATCCGCTTAGACAGCGGTGACTTGGCATACCTGTCAAAGGAAGCTAAAAAGATGTTAGATGCAGCCGGTTTCCCTGATGCAGTTATCTCTGCTTCCAACGATCTGGATGAATATCTCATTGACAGCTTAAAGGTTCAGGGCGCAACCATCAATTCCTGGGGCGTTGGTACCAACCTGATCACTGCAAAGGACTGCCCTTCTTTCGGCGGCGTCTATAAGTTAGCTGCTGTTAGGGACAAAAACACCGGTGAGTTTATCCCTAAGATCAAATTATCTGAAAATGCGGAAAAGATCACAAACCCTGGAAATAAGACCATCTACCGTATTTATGACAAAGAAAACGGAAAGATCATCGCAGATCTGATCTGTCTGGTAGGAGAAAAATTCGATACCAACAACTCTCTCCTGCTCTTTGACCCACAGGAGACCTGGAAGAAGACTCTGTTGGCACCTGGCACCTATACGATGCGTGAACTGTTAGTTCCTGTTTTCTTAAACGGGGAATGTGTTTACGAATCTCCAAAGGTAATGGATATCCAGAAGTACTGCAAGCAGGAACTGGATACCTTATGGGATGAATCCAAACGTCTGGTAAATCCACACACTGTTCATGTAGACCTGTCCAACGAACTGTGGCAGATGAAGAAACAGTTGCTGGACAGCTATCATAAGAAATAAAAAGGTTACTGTACACGGGTAGGCACTTTTGGAACCGAAAGTGCCGTACGATAACGTAGTGGCAGCGGGAATTTGCCGTATTTAAATGCGAAGCCACGGCAAATTCCGTTGCTGGTCATGCAACGCATGAACAGTAACATAAAAAGTATTTTTCTTCAGACACATAACCAATAAAAATACCCTCAGTTCATCTGGATATCAGATTGCTGAGGGTATTTTTTACCTTTCCTGTTTACTGACGCATATGGATTCTTTGCAGACAGTGCATAAAATTGTTACAGATATTCACTGACACAGATAGCGCCATAAGGACGGATGCTCATATTATAAACGCAGCCTTCTCCCATGCATTTCTCCATGTATTTTGTATATTCTTCCACCAGATCATTTGGAAGCATGGCCATAATAACACCGGCAAAACCACCACCATGTACACGGCAGGCACCTCTCTGCTTCTGAGCAATAAACAGCTCTGTTAACGCAAGAGCAACCGTAATTCCCTGTTCTGCGCTGTTGCTGTTGGTAAAGCAGTTCTGCAGCCATTTCCAGGAAGAATTTCCGGATGCTGTGATATTTTCCAGGAAAGTTTCAAAATGGCCTTCTTTTAAAGCTGCTACCTCTGCTTCTACCCTCTTATTTTCCTCAAAGAAATGAAGCGCACGCAGTACTGCACGGTCTCCTGCAAATTTTCTCACCTCTGGAAGATGCTCGATCACTTTTTCTTCTGATACCTGTGCCAAAACATCTTTTCCAAAATATTTTGCCACTTTCTTCATTTCTTCCGGAATGGAAGAATACTCAGCACTCAGATCTGCATGTCCCTTTCCTGTCTGAACAATGATCAGACTGTGATTCTGTGCCTGGAAGTCGAAATCGATCTTCTCTACAACCGGTGTCATAGGCTCTACAAAATCAATGGTGATCAGACCGCCCACTGCACATGCCATCTGGTCAAGAAGGCCTGATGCCTTATCCCAGTACTTATTTTCTGCATATTTTCCAATATGAGCATAGGCAACATTGTCCATACGGCTTTCATTAAATAATGCATTTAACATAGAGCACAGCAGCATCTCAAAAGAAGCAGATGAGCTGACACCGGCTGCGCTGATCACATTGCTGGTAACATAAGCATTAAAGCCACCAACGGTATAGCCTGAAGTCTCAAAACCCTTTAAAATACCCTTGATCAGATCTGTAGTTCCCGCCTTTTTCACACTTGGCTCCAGATCATTTAAGTCAATGGTAATGTCCTGGTTATAGGTCTCACTGATGATCCTCACATGACTGGAATAATTCTTTGCTGCCGCACCTACACAGTCTAAGTTGATGCTGCCTGCTAATACTTTACCATGATTATGGTCTGTGTGGTTTCCGCTGATCTCTGTACGGCCAGGTGATGAGAAAAGAAGTACCTCTTTACTGTCCCCAAAAGACTCTTCAAAACCTTTCAGAACCTTTTCATATCTTGCTTTGTTTTCTGTTGCTCCCTTTCCATAAAGTTCATGCATAAATGCATCGGTTCTTTCACTATTTAACTGTTTCATAGTCTCACATACATTCATAGTGCCATCTCCTTCTTACGCCGTTTTTTGTACGCTTTTTCCGTCCATTCTCTCCGGCTTTTCTGTTACCAGTCTAGCACAAATACACCGGATGCTACAATACAATATTTTTCGATGTTGCACAGATATTGCATGAACAATAACCATGGACAGGTCCTGCTTTTTCTGTTATAACAGGACATACAGATATTTTACACTGGATTTTCAGCCTTTTAGGCATTTTCCAAAAAGGAGTATATTTCATGGAGCACAATTGGAACGGCCGTCCCTATCACAGTCTGGACTGGGAGCTTAAACATATATTTGGACACAAAGTATATAAACTGTCACTGGATGCAGGTCTTACCTGCCCCAACCGGGATGGAACCTGCAGTTCCAGGGGCTGTATTTTCTGCAGTGAAGGCGGTTCCGGCGATTTTGCGGAACATCTGAAAACCGATGTGTGGGAACAGATTGAAGCCGCCAAAAAACAAATAAGCAATAAAACCAGATCGGATGAAATGATCCATTATATCGCCTATTTCCAGTCCTTCACCAATACTTATGCACCAGTTTCTTATTTAAAACCATTATTTGAACGTGCCATCAGCTACCCGGATGTTGCGGCATTATCCATTGCCACAAGACCTGACTGTCTGGGGAATGATATCATTGACCTGTTAAAAGAATTAAACAGTAAAAAACCGGTATGGGTGGAACTTGGCCTTCAGACGATCCATGAAGAAAGCGCCCGTTTTATCCGCAGAGGTTATGAACTTCCTGTATTTGAAGAGGCTTTAAAGAAACTGAAAGAAGCAGGCATCACCGTGATCGTCCATGTGATCCTGGGACTTCCCGGTGAAACCACGGACCAGATGAAGGAAACAGTAGACTATCTGGCTCACCGTCCCATTGACGGGATTAAATTGCAGCTTCTGCACATATTAAAAGGGACCGATCTGGCAGATATCTACCAGACAGATCCCTTTCCTGTCTTTTCTATGGAAGAATATATGGATCTTGTCATCGACTGCATCACGCTGCTGCCGCCCCGCATCACCATTCACCGCATGACAGGTGACGGGCCGAAAGATCTCCTGATTGCTCCTTTGTGGAGCCAAAATAAAAGATTTGTATTAAATCAGCTGCATAAACGTTTTAAAGAGTGTGGAGCTTACCAGGGACAATGCTATGTATCCCATTTGCCCCAGTAAAGCCAAAAAATTTCATCCTTTTCGGCTTCCATACGTTCCTGCTTACTCCTGAAGCACCACACTTCCATCCTCTTCAATGGAAACACCATAGGAAATACTGGTCATATATGAGGCGAAATCTGACTTTTGAGACGTATTTTCAAGGACCCTGGTATAACCGGCTGAAGATGTTCCCGGCACAAAAGTCAGCTTGCTGTTTTCCCCATCCCACTGCACCTTAAGCAGTGCTGTTTTAGGAATACTGCTTCCGAAAATGAAATTGCCAAGACTATATACAATGGGCTTTCCCTTGTAATATTCCACTCCCTGAAGTACATGAGGATGACTTCCAATGACCACATCCGCACCTGCGTCTATATACTGCTTTCCAAGAGACCTCTGATAGTCTTCTGGTGTTTCTTTCCTCTCAATCCCCCAGTGGACATAAACCACAAGATAATCACACTGCTCCCGCAGCTTTCTGATCTCATCCACAAGGATCTTAGGATCATAGGTGGTAAGCATACCCGGCTTTGTGGAGGTTGCATTCCATGAACCCACCGGTATTACCCTGGAAGCTCCCAGAAATCCGATTTTCTTTCCTTGGGCTTCTAAAATAACCGGCGCTTTGGCCTCCTCTAAATGCTTCCCTGCTCCCACTCTGGCAATTCCCGCTTTATCTAAAGTTTCACAGGTATCTAAAAGTGCGTCTGTACCATAGTCCATGGCGTGATTGTTGGCCAAAGTTACAATGTCAATTCCCAATTCTTTAAAAATTGATACAAGAGAAGGATCTGCCCGGAAGGTAAACTGCTTATCCTCTGCCGGGGTTCCTCTGGTACTGAATGGAAATTCCTCATTTGCCATGAAAATATCTGCTTCATCGATCACTGACTGGAACTGGCTGTCCAGTACACTGCGAATACCGCCGTTTTTATAAGCATTCATGACATGATCTGACAGGAGAATGTCACCAGAAAAGACTAAGTTTACCGGCTGATCTGCAGCTTCAACCTCATTTTCACTTTTCAGGCTGTCAGCTTCTGACTGATCCATACTGTTTTTAGTTTCAGCTATGCTTCCATCTACATCCTGGTTATTTTCTCTGTCTTCACCGTTTCCGTTGCTTTCACTCATTCCAGCATTTTCATTATCTTCTGCAGCTTTTACTTCTTCCCCATTTTTCTGCCCCGCCAGTTCACTGGCACTTACATAAGAGCTGTTTTTCATATGAATGATCGATAAACCTGCTATAACTGCCAACAGCAGCCCTGTAATAGCGGCTGCTGCGCATATCCATTTTTTTCTGTTCATTTTTATAAATCTCATCCAATAGCCAGTATAATACCGCCATCATTTGCATAGACAGTAGCTACACCTGCTGCATTGGTAACAACGATCTCCTTAAAGGTTCCCCTCTTTTCCAGTTCCTGTTTCACATATTCTCCTCGTTCCGGATTGTTTACGTGGCATACAACTGCGCGCTTTTCTGTGGTATCGCCAGCTTCTTTCATGGCAATATCACACATTCTCTGAAGACCCTTGTTGATACCTCTGGCCTGGTCTAACTTAATAATGACGCCATGGTCAGCACCCATTACAGGCTTGATATTTAATGCTGTGGCAAAGAATGCCTGAAGTCCGGAAAGCCTGCCGTTCTTACGAAGTGTATCCAGACTTTCAAGAACGAAATAGGTATGCATCCCATCCCGGAATTTTCTCAGCTTCTCTACTACTTCATCAAATTCCAGTCCCTGTTCGCACAGATCCCTGATGTAAAGTGCCTGCTCTAACTGTCCGGCAGATGCTGACTCAGAGTCCAGAACCTCGATCTTTTTATGAGATTCCACTCCTTTTTCTTTCATTTCTTCTTCATACAGCTGCTTTGCAAGAGCCGCTGAATTATAGCTTCCGCTTAAGTGGCTGGAAAGAGTGATCACAAATACTGCATCTGCATCTGCCGCCTCATATGCTTCTTTAAAGATCTCAGGGGAAGGGCATGCAGTTTTCGGGCATTCCGGGCACTCCTTCACCATACGGATGAAAGCTTTCTGATCAAAAGTCTCATCATCTACCACCTGTGCAGTCCCTACCTGCAACGTCAGAGGTACCATCTGAAACTTAGGGTCTTTTTTCAATTCTTCTGTCAGATCAAGACAGCTGTCTCCAATGATCTTGTAAGTCATATTTCTATCCTCCGGTTATCCAACATGTCGTCCGATTATTTTAACATGTAGTATTGATTACTACTTATTATAACAGCATACTATATAAAATGCAATGCTAACCGAAGTTTTTATTACTATACAGCTTCTTTTTTAGCTTTTTCACAGAACGGCTGTATTTGGACAATTCCGTTGCCTGAGGCATATTTAACACCTGGGCGATCTCCCGGTGCTTCAGCCCTGCTGCAGCATATAAAAGAACGATCTGCCTCTCTGTTTCATTTAACTGGTCCAAAGCTTCCAAAAGAATGGTTCTCTCTTCTGTCTGTTCCAATTGTGACTGCGTCACACCGGTATCCGTAAGTTCCTCATCTTCCCAAAGCTCCTGCTTCTTTTTCTCCCGTAGCCGCATATAACAAAGCCGCTTGGCAATGGTAAATACCCATGCCAGCGGCTTTCCGTAAGGCTTATAATCTCCTGCATGTTCCCACACTGTCAGAAATGTTTCCTGCATCACATCTTCTGACTCATGGGGATCCTTTAAAACAGAGAAAATAAAACTGTATACCGGCCGGGCTGTTTCTTCATAAAACTGCCGCAGCGCTTCTTTATCTCCATTTGCCATGTCTCTGATCCAGTTCTCCCATTTCACTGACATTGTACCTGTTCCCATTATCCCTTCTGCCAGGTTTTAGCCACAATGCCTGTTTCAATTCTTATTTTTCAGATACATGCTTTTCTGAACGAAAACTGTTTTCTGCTGTGATGGAACAGCGGCATCCCGGTTCCCGGCGGCTGACTTCGTTATTGATCCTGTTCTTCAGTTTTCCCACAGCCGCCTGTTTATATTCTCTTGGAACCACCAGATCGAACACCAGACATACATTTTTTCCTGCTCCCACTATGCGGAAATCGTGGAAAGACAGGCGGATATCAATATCCATCAATACCCGGCTGATCAGAGAACGATACTGAGCCAGGCGCTTATTATCCCTTTCTACCGGGTCCATATGGATCACCAGCATCATATTAAATTTCTTTGCCGCATCCCTCTCGATCCGGTCTATGATCTCATGGGAATACTCCGGATCATAGTTGCTTGGAACCTCTGCATGAATGGATGCCATGCTGTGAGCCGGGCCATAATTGTGAACGATCAGATCATGGGTTCCCAATATTCCCTCATATCCTTCTACGAAATTGGATATCTCCTCATATACCTCCGGTTCAATGGCTTCCCCGATCAACGGTGCCAATGTATCTTTCGCAATATTCAGTCCACCGTACATAACAGCTACAGAAACTGCAAGACCAATAACCCCATCAATGTTCCAGTTCAGATATTTTAAAGCCATAAGGGATAAAATAGCCGCACTTGTGGTCATTACATCTCCCATAGCATCTGCTGCCGTGGCTTCCATTACCTTTGAGTTGATCCTGGTTCCCAGTTTTTTGTTAAACAGGGACAGCCAGAATTTTACTCCTACAGAAATAAGAAGGATCAGCACAGAAATCCATTTAAAATATACTTCCTCCGGATGGATCACTTTTTCAAAAGAAGTTTTAAACAAGGAAAATCCCACCTGAATGACTAAAAAGGCCACAATAAAAGCCGAAATGTATTCGATCCGCCCATGTCCAAAGGGATGATCACTGTCTGCCGGTTTCCCTGCCATGCGCACGCCGATAAAACCAATAATGGAAGATGCCGCATCTGATAAGTTATTAAAGGCATCTGCCATAACAGACACACTATTCACCAGGATACCGATAAACAGCTTAGCTGCAAACAGAAGAAGATTGCAGCAGATACCTACAATACTTGCAAGAATACCATACTGTGTGCGCACCTGAGCGTCTTCTGTATTATCATAATCTTTCACAAAACATCTTACTAAAAAATCAGTCATTGCTTATCCTCATATTCTACATTTACCAGAAAAAGTCCCTGAGCCGGGGCAGTTGGTCCCGCTGCCTGTCTGTCCTGTAAGCTTAAGATCTCTGACATCCGGCCCGGGGCACATTTTCCCAGTCCAACTTCGATCAACGTACCTGTAAGGATACGAACCATCTGCTGTAAAAAGCCATTTCCTGTAAAATAAATATGCAGACGGCTTCCCTGCTGCTTAAATTCTATCTTTTCAATGGTGCGTACCGTTGATTTTTTCATCTTCTTATTGCCGCAAAAGCTTTTAAAATCATGGGTTCCTGTAAGAATATCTGCTGCCGTTTTCATCGCATCTACATCTAATACAGTCCCTAAAGCATAATAATAATTTCTCTGGAAAACATCTTTCTTTGATCCCATCTCCAACTGATAGCAGTAAGTCTTTCTCACAGCTGATAAACGGCTGTGAAACCGCTCCGGTACTGCTTCGCAGGATAAAACAACGATATCTTCCGGAAGATAGGCATTTATATAGTCCATGATCTGATCCGTCGTTTTCTTTTCCACTCTCTTTTCGCTTTTTTCCCAGTCAATGTGAAAATTTGCTGCCTGGCCTTTTGCGTGAACTCCCGCATCTGTGCGGCCTGAACCATGAACCTCAATCTCTTCCCCTGTCATTTTCAAAAGGATCTGTTCTAACTTTCCCTGAATGGTCTTATCTGTATTTCCCTGCTTCTGCCACCCATTGTACCGGCTTCCGTCATAGGCCATTATTACTTTATAATTCATCATCATTTCTCCTGTTTAAGTTTCTTTATAAGCCTATAGAGTTTTCTCACTTTTTTTGAGAATCTTCCCAACTCTTTTCACCAGGCATGCAGTAAGCAGGATCCCTGTAAAAATTCCTGCCATATCCAGCCACACATCGGATATCTGGCCCGATCGTCCTTCTACAAACAGCTGGATCGTTTCATCTATAAAAGGCATACCAAATACCGCTGTGAGATTTTCTTTTAAAAGGCAAAATACAGGCGCCAGTCCAGCACCTGTATTCATCGCCAGCAAACATCCCAGTCCAGCATATTCTGTAAAATGAGCAGCCTTTCGCACCATATGCTCTGTGAGCCACCAGACATCGATTCCCATACCAGAAAGAAAACTTTGTATTTTTATAAGAAAATACCCGCTTTCCTTAGAGGATACAACTGCAGGAGTCAGAGAATTGCCATATATAAAACAAAGATACAACAAGATCAGGATCTTCCATTTCCATTTTTTCCCAATCTTTTTCATGAACCTTTTCATGAATTCTCCTTCGAGAAAATTCCGCTTTCATCCACTACATGGATGGCACGCTCCAGCGCTTCTTTATCCTGCACCAGAGCCATACGCACAAATCCTTCTCCAGATGGTCCAAAAGCGCTTCCCGGTGTTACCATAACACCTGTCTTTTCTACCAGATCCATAACAAAAGCTTCCGAGGACTCATACTGTTTTGGAATCGGAGCCCATACGAACATAGTTGCCACAGGGCGATCCATTTTCCAGCCAATCGCGCTAAAACCATCACAAAGAATATCTCTTCTTGCCTCATAGGCTTTCATGGTATCATAAACACAGTCCTGATCACCTGTAAGGGCTGCTACTGCTGCCGCCTGGATCGGCAGGAACATGCCATAATCCATGTTGGATTTTAACATCTTAAGATGCTTTACTACTTCTTTGTTGCCAAGGCAGAAACCGATTCTTGCACCTGCAAGGCCATATGTCTTGGAAAGAGAATTAAACTCCACACCGATTTCCTTTGCCCCAGGATAGCTTAAAAAGCTGCCGCAGGTATTTCCGTCAAATACTAGCTCACTGTATGCATTATCATGGAGAACAATGATATCATATTTCTTTGCAAATGCTACCAGATCTTTATAAAATTCTGCAGGTGCCATGGCAGTTGTAGGATTATTTGGATAAGAAACTACCATAAGCTTTGCCTTTTTTGCCACTTCTTCCGGAATGTCCTGAAGCTGGATAATATAGTTATTTTCCTTTTTAAGAGGCATATAATAAAGATGCGCACCTGCAATCTGCGGGCCATCTCCAAATACCGGATAACATGGATCTGGCACCATAACAATATCACCTTCATCTGCAATGGACAAAGCAATATGCGACAGACCTTCCTGAGAACCTAAAAGAGAACAGATCTCTGTATCCGAATCCAGCTCAACATCATATCTCCTCTTATACCAGTCTGCTACTGTATCTAACAGCTTTTTGGTATCGCTGATGGCATAAACATAATTCTCCGGCTTCATCGCTTCCTCACAAAGTGCCTTGCGGATATGCTCTGCTGGCGGGATATTCGGCGCACCGATACTTAAATCAATAACCTCTTTTCCTTCGCTGAGTCTTTTATTCTTGATCTCAGCCAGTCTGGAAAAAATTCCCTCACCAAACCGGTCCATTCTTTTTGCAAATTTCATTTTCATTTCCTCCAAATATATCCAATGTGCTTCCCATCTCTTTTACAGACTTCCATATCACATCAAAATGTTCTCCCGGTTCCTTTTACAGACTCCGGGAGAACATCTAAAAACCTTGGTGGATATTATAATACAAACGTTTTTCTCTGGCAAGAGGCCCAGGAAAACATTTTAAATCTTAACGTGTTTTTTAATATGCAATTCTTGAAAGCACTTCTATCTTATCTGCAAATCCGGTCATTTTCCACTCATTTCCAGACTTTACCACACTGTACTTACATCTCTGCGTCAGAAGAGACAGCGGCTCTCCTGGTTTCTGTACAAAATATGTCTCTCTGGTGGTTACAAAGCAATTATTATTGTCTGCATACTCAACATTTTCAATCTCATAAGAATCAATATTCTCTGATATGCCGCGGGTTACATACTTTCTCTGTTCTGCTTCCAAAGCACTTCCACTTAAAATATACGGCTCAATATAACCATAGCTCTGGTTTGTCATGGCATCTGCAAAAGCAACCATATAAGCAGAAACAACACCTTCAGGTCCATCTTTGTAAAGACTGCTGTTTTCTACATTGACCAATGTATTTGGCGTATAAGTATAATCTGTCTCACCGCCATATTCAGCTGTATGGTATCCGGTAACGATACTGCTCTCATAGACAAAATAGTAAAAGCCGAAATTCCATGAAATATCTGAAATTTCGGCTCGTAAAAAGTATTCATATTGTAAATGCGTTTACGCTACTTATTTACAGTATAAATGAAACATACTGAAAATAAGCAGCAAAAAAGCGCGAGACGGGATTCGAACCCGCGGCCCCCACCTTGGCAAGGTGGTGCTCCACCCCTGAGCCACTCGCGCATTTAAAAGATATTTATTTTTAATACATACCTTCAAAACCACATATTGAATTACCGAATATCTACAACCTTTTGTTTCAACTTCGCGACGGTCATTCATAAAACCTATCTTCCGTCGCTCCCTCAGACCTTATTGGTCAAGCCCTCGACCGATTAGTATCAGTCAGCTTCATGCGTCACCGCACTTCCACCTCTGACCTATCTACCTTGTCGTCTTCAAGGGGTCTTACTACCTGCGTATGGGATATCTCATC